>DATEMW010000082.1:0-8758 GCA_035275385.1 Candidatus Methylomirabilota bacterium
GGCCGACATGAGGTTCTCGCGCCGGCTCTCGATCCACTTCACGGGCCGGCCGAGCTTCATCGCCGCGAGCGGCACCAGGATGTCCTCGGGATAGAGCTCGCCGCGGACGCCGAAGCCGCCGCCCACGTCCACCTCGGTGAGCCGCAGCGCACCCACCGGGATCCCGAAGATCGGCGCCAGGATCGTCCGGTTGATGTGGATGCACTTGGTCGAGCCGATCAGGTGCAGCTCGCCGCCGCCCGGAGCCGGTGGCACCGCCACGAGCCCGCGCGTCTCCAGGGCCGCCGCGGTCTGGCGCGGATACGTGAACCGCTCGCGAAGCTTGAGATGCGCGCCGGCAAGCGCGCCGTCCGCGTCGCCGACACGCATCGTGATCGTCGCGACGTTGTTCGAGTCGGTCGCCTGAAACAGGCGCGTGGCGCCGGCCGCCAGCGCGTCCGCGGTCGAAGCGCACGCGGCCAGCGGTTGATAGACGACGTCGATCCGTTCGAGCGCGTCGCGCGCGACGTACGGATCATCCGCGACGACCAGGGCCACGGGCTCGCCGACGAAGCGCACGACGTCGCGCGCGATGGCAGGCTGCAGATATCGCTCGGTGCCCTTGGGCGCAGGAACGCGGTTCGGAATGATCGCAGCAGCCGGCACGTCCGCCGCGGTCAACACAGCATGGACGCCGGGAAGGTCCCGCACCCGCTTCGCGTCGATCGACACCAGCCGCGCATGGGCATGCGGCGAGCGCAGCACCGCCGCGTGCAGCATGCCCGGCACGCTCACGTCGTCCACGAATTGCGCCGTGCCCGCCACAAACCGCTCACCGCCAAGCCGAGGATGCGCCTCACCAATCATCGCGCCATCCTAGCACCGCGCCGCCGGCACGGCAGCACCGGGGCGGCGCGTACGCCGGGTGCTTCGTGAGGCTGTACTGGGCGGCCGGGCGGGTGGCACAGGGGGCAGCCCCGACGGCTCGGCGCAGTGGGCCCCCCTCGTCCCGCCCGCAGCGCGAAGCGCTGCGAATCGGGCGAGCGGGTGACGGAGCCGACCGGCGGGGCTGCCCCCTGTGACAGGCCCCGCCCGCCTCATGCGAGAGCCTGATGAAGCCACCGGGCTAGACGCCGCGCGGAAAGATCACCGAGAGCCGAGGAAGCTCTTGGCCCGAGCGATCTCCGGCCGCGCAGTATCAGCCTTGCTCGCGAGCGCGACGAGCTTTTCGTAGTAGCCGGCCGCCTTCTGGCGTTCCCCGGCCACCTCCGCAGCACGCGCAGCCCCGTAGAGGCCGCGATAACGATTCGGATTTTCCTTGAGCGCCGCCTCGAACTCGCGCAGCGCCGCCGGCGCCTGGCCCTGCTGCAGCAGCAGCTCGCCGAGGAGCTCGCGCATCGGATAGAGCCGGTTCTCCATCGCGACGTGCTTCACGCTCGCGTCCTCGCCGTCGGCCGCGGCGCGCATGAGCTTCAGCGCCTGATCCGACGTGCCCTCGGCGAGGGCAACCCAGGCCGAGACCGCGAGCATCTGCTCCTCGGTCCGATCGGCCCAGTAGGACTGGTTCGACTTCTCGAGCGCGGTCCGGAGGTCCTGCATCGCCTGGATCTCTTGCTTGGCCCCGGCCAGGTTGCCGCTGCGGGCCATGCCGAGCCCGCGCGTGAACCGCACGAGCGAGTCGGCCTGCGGGAACGTCGACGTCACCACCGGGAGCGCGGCCGCGCCCGCCCAGTCGCCTCGCTCGAGCGCGTAGCGCGGCGGCACGGCCGCGATCGCGGTGAAGCCGGGAACGGCGCCCGAGGTCTGCTTCGGCAGCGAGGCGATCGTGTCGACCAGCGTCTTGGCCCGGGTGTCCTGGGCGAGCTGGAGATGCGCGTACACCATGAAGTCGGTCGCGTGATAGTAGTCGGGCTGGATCTCGATCGCCGACCGGTTCGAGGCGATCGAATCCTCCCACATCCCCACCATCGAGTAGATGTGCGAGGGCATGTGGCGGGCATGAGGCGCCGCCGGCGCGATGCGTCCGTAGGCGACGGCGATCTTGATGCCCTTGTCGGCGAGCGGCGGATAGTCGTAGGCGTGGACCAGGTAGTGGGCCACACCCGGGTGCTCGGGGTTCTGCTTGAACAGGCGCTCGAGGATCTCGGCCGACTTGAGCTGGTTCGAATAGGTCTTGTCGTTCTTCGGCGCCGAGGCCTGCAGGGTCAGCGCGTAGTAGGTCCACGCTTCGAAATCGTCGGGATAACGCTGGGTCAGCTGCTCCATCGCCTTGGTGTAGGCGGCCAGACGCGCGTTCACCGGCGTCTTGTCGGCGTCCTTGTAGTAGGTGCCGATCGCCTCGATCCAGTCACGCTCACGCTGCGTCTTGGCGCCGATGCTCCGCGCCTTGTCGAGGGCCTCGGACGCGGCGGTCACATCCTTCGGCGGCGGCGCCGCCGCGAGCGAGTTGCCGAGATAGTTGACGGCGAGCCCCCAGTAGGCGATCGCGCACGCGGGATCCTGCTGCACGACCCCGTCGAAGACCTTCCGCGCCTCGGTGAACCAATACGAGTGGAGCATCGCCACGCCCCGCTCGAACTGCGCCTGCGCCTTGGCGTCGCACGATGTCGGGAAGCTGACCTTGCCGAGCTTTTCCGGCTGAGCCGCGGCGGGCGCGACCAGCGCGACGACACACGGCAGTGTGAGCAGCATCGTCTTGATCTTCATAGCTCTCTCCTCGATCTCGTCCGTTACGCCTTGCCCATGTTAGCGCGCTCGTTGGCCGACGCGTAGGCGCGCCGAGCGCGCTCGACGTCGAACGGGCGCTCCTCGAGCGTGTCGGGCGTCCACTCGCTGCGGGGCTTGCCGAAGAAGTCGCCGCCGTAGACGTGAATGGCCGCGGTGAACCGCTGGAGCGGGTTGACGACGGAGTGGATTGCCGTCTCGCCGAGCAGCGCCGTCTCCGAGCGCCCAAGCTGCTTGCCGCCGACGATCGCGAGGCCGCACTCGCCGCGGCGGTAGAACGTGTTGTCCTCCCGGCCGCCGTAGAGCCCGATGACCGCCCACATGCGGTGCTCGTGGGGATAGATGGCCATGCCCGGCGCCCACACCACGTTGAGGACGGTCAGATCCGGGGCGTGGTGCAGGGTGAACAGGCCGCCCAGGCGCGGCGAGCCCAGCGCGGCCTCGATCTCGCCGGGGACCGCGACCGCGCGCGCGGTGAGCTCGCGAACGGCCGCCGCCGGATGAGCGGTCGCGAGGGCCGCGCGGCAGTCGGCGATGAAGCGGTCGAGGTCGAACATGGCGTCACGATAGTCACCGCCACGCTCATGTGTCCAATGCATTTCTCTTCGTATAATCGATGCACACGGTGCATCGAACGTGGACCTCCGACACCTGCGCGCGTTCGTGACGATCGTCGACGCCGGCGGCTTCGCCCGCGCCGGCGTCCGCCTCAACTTGAGCCAGCCCGCGCTGTCGCGCCAGATTCGCGCGTTCGAGACCGAGCTGGGCGTCCAGCTCTTCGATCGGGTCGGCCGTCGCATCCAGCTCACCGCCGAGGGGCAGGACTTGCTGCGGCGAGCGCGCGAGCTCCTGACGGGAGCCGATTCGCTCGGCGAGCGAGCGAAAGCCCTCAAGGGCGGCACGAGCGGCGTGCTCCGGGTCGGCGCGACACCGCAGGCCATGGAGACGTTTCTCGCCGGGTTCCTGCCGCGCTATCGGCGGCGGCATCCCGGTGTCGACGTCCACCTGGTCGAGGACGGCGGCGTGCGCCTCGCCACGCGGCTCGAGCAGGGGGACGTCCAGCTCGCGCTGACGGCGTCCACCGATGCGCGGTTTCGCCGGCGTCTGCTGGTCCCGCTCTACGTCCTGGCGGTGCTCTCGACGTCGTCCCGGCTGGGGCGACGGGCGACCTTGGAGATCGCGGATCTCGGTGATTCGCCGCTCTTGCTCACGCGCCGCGATTTCGCCTCGCGCGAATGGTTCGACGCGGCCTGCCAGGTTGCGCACCTGCGGCCGCGCGTGCTCCTGGAGAGCGGAGCGCCCTCGACCTTGATCGCGCTGGCGCGCGTCGGCTACGGCATCGCGATCGTTCCATCGAACGTGCGGATCGCTCGAGACGGTCTGCGGGTGGTGCCGCTGGTGTTGCG
The DNA here is from genome assembly GCA_035275385.1 of Candidatus Methylomirabilota bacterium. Classification (GTDB taxonomy): domain Bacteria; phylum Methylomirabilota; class Methylomirabilia; order Rokubacteriales; family CSP1-6; genus AR31. The sequence goes on from DATEMW010000082.1 coordinate 4,110, forward strand.
CGGCGCGCCGATCGGCCGGTGGTTGAGCGTCGCCTGGGATCCGCGCCGCTTCCTGGCGCCGTACGGGGAGGCGTTCGTCGAGGAGCTGGCCGCGCACGCGAAGCGCGCCTGGGCAAAGCCGGCCTTCGCCAGGCGCGCGCCGCCGCTGCCGCGACCGAAAGATCTGCCGCCGAGCTAGTGCCGGCCGGCCCGGAGCACGCGACCGGGGAACGCGCCGGTGTGCTTGCCGTGCTCGAGCACGACCTGACCCCCGACGACCACGTGCGACACGCCCTCGGCGCCCTGCACGCGCCGCGGCGTGCCGGACGGCCCGTCGTGCGTGACCTCGTCTTCCTTGATGCCGATCGACGCGAGATCGAACACCATCAGGTCGGCCGCCAACCCCTCGCGGATCATCCCGCGGTCGCGCAGGCCCATGATGCGGGCGGGCTGGAACGTGTACCGACGGATCGCGTCCTCGAGCGTGAGCAGCTCGCGATCGCGCACCCACTGGCCCAGCACGTAGCTCGACTCGCCGGCGGTGCAGAAGTTGGTGTTCAGGTGCGCGCCGGCGTCGGACTGTGTCGGCAGCGCGTGACCGCTCTTCACCATATCGGCGATCTGGTGCTCTTCCTCGTCCGAGCGGGTCATCAGCTGGAACTCAGTGTCGAGCCCTTCCTCGAGCGCCAGGTCGAGCATGACGTCGGCGACGTGCTTGCCGAGCTTCTCGGCGAGCACCGTGAGGCTCTGGTTCACGAGTCCTTGATTCGTGGCGAGCTTCACCTTGCGGACGAAGATCGAGCTCCACGGCACGAGGCGACCCGGCACGCCCGGACGCCGCCGCTGGGGCTTCAGCGCCTGGTCGCGCATCTTCGCGCGCCGCTCGGGGTCGGCGAGCGCGGCCAGCCGCTCGGGGACGCGCAGCTGCATGACGACGTCCCACACGTCGAGGTTGTGGAAGAACGTCGTCTTCTTCAGCGTGAAGCGCGGATTGAACGGGATGGCCCGCAGCAAGTTGTAGAGCTGAGCGCCCTCGCGCGAGGCCTTCTCGACGTACGGCCACGCGTTCGTGTCGAAGCTCAGGAAGAACACGGGCCGTCCGCTCGCCACGGCCACGTCGCGCAGGTGGTCGAGATCGGCCGGGCTCGGCTTGCCGGCGCCCTTGGGCAGGATCTCGATGATCCCGCGGTTGAACTCGCCGAGCGTCCGGCCGAGCGCCACGCGCTCCTCATCGGCCGCGAGCCGCGTCGGCACGGGCTGGCCCTGCGGCCCGGCATGGGTCGGCGAATCCGTGGTGCTCCAGCCCCACGCGCCGGCCTCGAGCGATTCGCGGAGCAGTCGCTGCATGTGCGCGATCTCGTCCGCAGTCGCGGCGCGGTCCCAGGCGGCCTGGTCCATCGCCGAGAGGCGCAGGGGATTGTGGCCGACCAGCGGCATCAGGTTGAGCCCGAGTCCGATGTCGATCGCGTTCAGGTACTCGTCGAAGTTCTCCCAGTTCCACGGCACGACCGAGGCGAGCGAGCGCACCGGGATGTCCTCGACGCAGCAGAACGTGGCCAGCATCGCGTCGCGATGCTCCGGCCGGAGCGGCGCCAAGGTGAGCCCGCAGTTGCCCATCAGCACGGTCGTGACGCCGTGCCAGATCGAGGACGTGCAGAGCTTGTCCCAGAACGGCTGGGCGTCGTAGTGCGTGTGGGTGTCGATGATGCCCGGCGTGACGAACTGGCCCTCGGCGTCGATCGTCGTCGTGGCGGCGCCGCGGATCTTGCCGATCTCGACGATGGTGCCGTCGTTCACCGCGACGTCGGCGCGATAGCGGGAGAAGCCGGAACCGTCGACGACCATGCCGTTCTTGATCACGAGGTCGTAAGGCATCACTACCTCCGGGGCTAAGCGGGAGCTGCTCGATTTGCGCGCAATTGTCCCACAGAAGCGCGGGCTTCGTCAGGAGTCTGTCAAGCCCCGCGCCGGCCTGCGGCGCGCACTGGCGTCACCGCCGCCGCCGTGCCGGCAGCAGGGGCTTCTGGCCGGGATGAAGCTGCTGGTCGACCGTGTCCAGGATGACCGCCGTCATCGCGTAGTTGCCCATCAGCGCCGCCAGCTCGAGCACGCCGCGGCGGCCGAAGAGATCGACCGCGCGCGCGAAGGTTGCCGAGCTCAGCTTGCGCCTGGCGAACAGCTCGCGGCCGAACGCGATGATGACGGCCTCGCGCCGGCCGAGCTGCTTGCCCAGGCGACCGAGCGGCTTCCGCCGTTTCACGAGCTCGATGATCCGCTTGTCGAGCCCTTCGGCCAGCGCCGCCGGCTCGTGCGCCGTCCACTCGAACTGATTGTCGAGCTCGCGCGCCGTTACCAGAATCGCCAGCTCGGTGAGCCGCCGATCGAGCGCGGTCTCGAAGCGCAGGTACTGGTTCGCGGAGCGCAGGAACCCGGCGAGCTTCGGTGAGTGCAGCCAGATGCCGCTCGGCCCGCGCAGGCCCACCAGGGTTCGGCTCGTCGGGCTTACGACAGTGTCGTAGTGCTCCTGTCCGTGAGCGTCGAGCTCGGCACGCGCGAGCAGGGGTAGGCGCGAAAGCGACGCCTCGAATACGTCGCGGGGAAGCTTCACGGCGGGCCTCCTGGGTTCTCGATCGCGCCGATCGTGCCCGTTTCGCCCGCGACGCGCAAGAGACCCGCTCGGAGGTATGATTCGTCCACCGCGCGGACGAGCGAAGAAAGGAAGGCTCCCTATGCCGGGCAATACCGACCTGTTCGAGATCATGCACACCATGCGCGCCATGCGCCGGCTCAAGCCCGACCCGGTGCCCGACGAGCTGATCAAGAAGATCCTGGAGGCCGGCTCGTGCGCGCCCAACGGCGGCAACACGCAGCGATGGCGATTCCTGGTGATCAAGGACCGGAAGATCAAGCAGGCCGTACAGGTCTGGTACAAGCGCGCCTTCGACGAGGTCGTCGGGCCGCGCTATCTCAAGAGCGCGCCGCCGCCGGGCGTGACCCGCGAGCAGTACAACCGGCAGCACGCGGCTGTGGAGTACCTGACCGACCACTTCCACGAGGCGCCCGTGTGGATCGTCGCGTGCCTCGAGGAAGGGAGCACGGCGCCGACGCGCATGTCGGGCGCCTCGATCTATCCGGCCGTCCAGAACATGCTGCTGGCGGCCCGCGCCCTCGGCCTCGGCGCCACCTTGACCACGCGCCACCTCCTGTTCGAGAAGGAGACCGAGGCGGCGCTCGGCCTGCCGCCGGGCGTTCACTCGTACGCGATCCTGCCGATCGGCTATCCGATGGGGAACTTCGGCCCGGTCGGCCGCGGACCGCTCAAGGAGATCGTGTACCAGGACCACTGGGGCACCCCGTATCAAGGCGTCTAGCAAGGAACCGGGAGGTCATCCATGGCGATCAAGCTGATCCATCACGTGAACGTCCAGATCAGCGATCGGGACCGCACGCGCGCCTGGTACGAAAAGGTCCTCGGCGCCGAGTTCCTCGACCGCGGCCCGGCGCTGAATCGACGGCAGCTCCAGCTGAGGCTCGGCTCCGGCGAGATCCATTTCACGGTGACGCCGCGTCCGATCGTCGCCGCGTCGAGCCACTTCGCGATCGAGGTCGACGACTGGGAGGCGACGATGGCCCACCTCGATCAGCTCGGGATCGAGCACGTCCGGACGTCGGCCGCCAGCACCGGCACCGACATCGGCGGCACGAATCCCATGATGGGCCGACGCGAGGACAGCAGCGAGCACTACGCCTACATCAAGGACCCGGACGGCAATCTGATCGAGCTCGTGAACCATCCGCTCGGCCTCAAAGACTCGCAGGGCCGGATGGTGGAGATGCCGCACGATCCCAACGGGCTGCGCTGGGTGCAGATTCCCGGGTTCGTCGAGGCCGAGAAGGCACGCGAGTCGTGAAGTGGTGTCGCTTCCAGCTCGGTGAGCGCGTCAGCTTCGGTCTCCTGGAAGACGAGGAGATCGTCGAGGTCGAGGGGCACCCGTTCGCCGAGCACCGCGTAAGCCGCACGCGCCACCCGCTGCGCCGCGTGAAGCTGCTGCCGCCGATCGTCCCCCGCGTGCTCTACGCCGCGGGCCCGAACTATCGCGGCCACCTCGAGGGTATGGCCAAGCGACGAGGGGAGCCGCCGCGCTACCCCGCGCGGCCCGAGCCGAAGCTTCGCTCGATCAACGCGATCATCGGAACCGAGGATGAGATCGTCGTGCCCAAGGAGTCGACGGGCGCGGTCCAGCCCGAGGGCCAGCTCGCGGTCGTCATCGGCAAGAAGGCGCGCAACGTCTCGCGGGACGAGGCGCTCGACTGCGTGTTCGGCTACAGCATCGGCAACGACGTCAGCCAGCGCGAGTGGCAGAAGACCGATCGCACCCTGTTCCGCGCCAAGAACTGCGACACGTTCAAGCCGTTCGGTCCCGTCATCGCGACCGGGCTCGATCCGGCCAAGCTCCGCATCGTCGTGCGCCACAACGGAACCGTGTGGGAAGACTTCTCGTCCGGCGACCAGATCTGGGACACCGCCGCGTGGCTCCACGAGATGAGCAAGACCGCCACGCTCCATCCCGGCGACGTGCTCTGGATGGGCACCCAGGGCGCCGACGGCGACATGGTGCCGGGCGACGTGATCGAGGTCGAGATCGGCGGGATCGGCGTGCTCAAGAACT
>DATEMW010000083.1:0-5984 GCA_035275385.1 Candidatus Methylomirabilota bacterium
GACGAGCACGGCCTTCGCGTCGGGATGGCGCTTCAGCGTCTCCGCCAGGCGCGACGCGTCGACGGTGTGCCCGAACGGCGCGCTCACGTCGATGGCCTCGAGCCCGTAGGCCTTGGTGAGATCGAGCCAGCGATCCCCGAATTTCCCGGCGCGAACGACCACGACGCGATCGCCGGGCGACAGCGTGTTGACGACGGCGGCCTCCATCGCGCCGGTGCCCGAGCACGCGAGCGGAATCACCTCGGCGCTCGTCTGGAAGAGCTTCTTCAGCGCGGCACGCACCTCGGTGAAGACCGCCTCGTACTGCGGAGTGCGGTGATGGATGATCGGCTCCGCCATCGCGAGCAGAACCTCGCTCGGTACGGGCGTCGGGCCCGGCGCCATCAACTGATACTTCTTCATGCAGACGGCCTCCTTCGCGTGAGCAACGTCGAATCGATGTTAACACGCCCTTCGGCACCCGATCGGCCGAGCGCGGTCACGAAGATCGCGTCCTTGCCCGCAGCGTGCGGCGAAAAGAACTCGACGACGTGGCCGTCGTAGAACGTAAGACCGGAGGCGCCGAATCCTTGCGCGTACGCGGCGAGATAGGCGCGCCCGCCGGCCAATCCGGCGTGCAGATTCGCGAGACGATACCCGCGATCGCCGAACGCGCGCGTGATCGCGTCGAGCGGCGCCAGCCAGTAGATGGCCGCCGCCGCGTCGCCGCCGAGCGGCTGCTCCAGGCAGAGATACGCCGAGCGGTTGCGGAAGTCGCCGCGCGCGAGCGTCTCGAGCGTGTGGGTATCCGGCCGGTAGAAGTACGAGCCGGACGCCACGCCGTCGACCGCGTTCACGATGAGATAGAGGTCGACGAGGCCGTCCGGCGTGTCGGCGTCGACGGGGCGCGCCGCGGCCCAGAGCGCCGTCCCGAGCTCCTCGGCGGTCAGCGCCGCGTGGCCGAACTGGCGCGTCGAGCCTCGCCGCTGGATCGTCTCGCCGAGCCCGCGGCCCGCACGCGGGCGCGGCGGCGGCAGCGTGACCAACGCTGAGTTCGGCGAAAGCGGTTGCCGCGGGGGCGACCACTCGCGGCTTCGCCACGCGCGCACCGCCGCCGCCGTATCGAGCCGCGATGCGGCCTGCATCTCGTGAATCAGCGGATAGTCGACCTCCGACGAGGACAACGGCATGGTCGCGTGCTGGATCGCGTCAAGCGGTGCGCTGGCTGGTGCGGGCGCGCCTTCTGGTCCGAGCGCGACCAGCTCCAGCGCAACCTCGCGCGCCTCGTCGAGTGAAAGCAAGCGGTTCACGTCGGCGTCGACGAAACCCGTCGAGAGGCGCGGCGCCAGCCCGAGCGCATCGCCGACGGCCAGCACGTTCGCCAGCATCGTCCCGGAATCCCAGAAGAGATGGCGGTAGGCGCGCGCCTGATACTTCCACGCGTTGCGCCAGTAGATCGCGGTGAGCACGAGTGTCGCGGGTCGGCGCCGGATCGAGTCGTCCGCGGCCGACTCGGCCAGCGCGGCGCGCACGTCGCCGGCGCGCAGGCGCCGCAACGCGAAGTCACCCGGGCAGAAGTGATAGACACCGGGCTCCAGGCCCGCCACGTCGCCGACCACGACGTACACCTCGGTCTGGTACAGCGCGCCCGTCGACGCCGCCGCGCGAAACAGGACCTCGCCGCCGCCCGGATACGTCTTCTTCTTCGTGACGCCGGCGGCGTAGTAGAGCACAGCCACGAGCTCCGAGAGCCCGAGCGCGGTCGCGGCCGGCGCCGCGCCGGCGAGCGCCGCGAGCGTGTCAATCGCGACGGGATCGAGCTCGCGGGGCAGTGCCTGTGCGGCGAGGTCCGTGTAGATCTTGAACGGGAACGGCTTGATGTCCCACTCGAGCGTGTGGCCGCTCGTGCGAACCGACGCCGGCGAGTGCGCAGTGCGGTCGTGATACTCGCGGGCGGTCAAAACCGATACGGCGGACGCATGACGCCACGCTCGGTGACGATCGCGGTGATGAGCCGCGCCGGCGTGACGTCGAAAGCCGGATTGTAGACCGGGGAGTCGCTCGGTGCCGTCTGCTGCGCGCCGACCCGGCGCACTTCCGATCCGTCGCGCTCCTCGATCGGGATCTCGGCGCCCGACGCGAGCGTCGGATCGATCGTCGAGAACGGCGCGGCCACGTAGAACGGCACGTGGTGATGCGCGGCCAGGACGGCCAGCGAGTAGGTGCCGATCTTGTTGGCGGTGTCGCCGTTCGCGGCGATCCGGTCGGCGCCGGTCACGATCAGATCGACCTCGCCGCGCGCCATCACCGAGGCGGCGACGACGTCGGCGATCAGCCGATGCGGGATGCCCTCGCGCACGCACTCCCACGCGGTGAGCCGCGAGCCCTGCATCACCGGGCGTGTCTCGTCGACCCACACCAGCGCGACCTTGCCCTGCTCGTGCGCCGCGCGCACGACGCCGAGCGCCGTGCCGTATCCGGCCGTCGCGAGGGCGCCGGCGTTGCAGTGGGTCAGGATCCGCGCGTTCGGCGGGACCAGCGACGCGCCGTGGGTGCCCATTGCCCGATTCGCCGAGATGTCCTCGTCGCGGATCGACTGGGCTTCGGCGAGAAGCCGCGCCCGTACCTGATCGAGCGGCAGCGCGCTCGACGCGACCGCCAGGCGACGCATCCGGTCGAGCGCCCAGAACAGATTGACCGCGGTGGGCCGCGTCGCCGCGAGGCCCTTGATGGCCTCCTCGAGATCGGCCATCAGGCCGTCGAAGGTGGCAGCCCGGCTCTCGCGCGCGGCCAGCACCACGCCGAACGCGGCGGCCACGCCGATCGCCGGCGCGCCGCGGACGACCAGCGCGCGGATCGCCGCGCCGACGTCCTGCCAGCGCTGGTAGCCGCGCTCGATCTCGCGCTCCGGGAGCACGGTCTGATCGACCAGGATCAGCCGGTCGTGGTCCCAGCGGACGGGGGCGATGACGCTCACGACGCCCTCGAGACGATCGGCGCCAGGCGGCTCCGGATCTCGGCCGGGCTCAGGCCCGCGATCTCGACGATTTTGGTGCGTCCCTGCAGGCCCTTCACCACGCTGATCGCCGACGGCGCGATGCCGAGGGCCTTGGCGAGCAGACGGGCAACGGCAGTGTTCGCAGCACCGGCGACGGGTGGGGCGCTGACACGGAGTCGGAGTATGGCGTCCTGCCAGCCGACGATCTCGTCACGAGAGGCCCGCGGTTGGACGCGGAGCGACAGCCGCGCGGGCTCAGCTCTTGCCGTCGTCTTTTTCCTCGCCGAACTCCGCCGACATCATGCGGTAGTAGCTCTCGAGCGTCGCGCGGAAATCCTCGATCAGCTGACGGCGCACGCGCCGCAGGGTCTGGATCTCGCTGCGGATGCGCGCCTCCTCGGCGCGGCCCTCTTCGATGATCTTCTCGCTGCGCAGCTCGGCCTCGCGCATCTGCAGCTCGGCCTCCTTGCGGGCGGTTGCCTTCATCTCGTCGCCGAGCCGGTGCGTCGTCACGAGCGTCTCCTGCAGCGCGCGCTCGCGCTCGACGAGCCCGCGCGAGCGCTCCTCGAACGTCGCCACCTGCTCCTTGAGCTGCGCGTTCTCCTTGAGCACCGTCTCGTAGTCTTCGGCCACGTCGTCGAGGAACGCGTCGACCTCGTGGATGTCGAACCCGCGAAGCCACTTCACAGTGAACTGTTGCTGACGGATATCGAGCGGACTGATGCGCATGAGGCCTCCGACGTCCTAGCCCATCTCGGTGGCGATGCGGTACAGCACCGGGACCAGGAACTCCTTCAAAAAATACAGCACGAGAATCACGATCATCGGCGAAAAGTCGAGACCCATCTGCGAGATGGGCAGACGCTCGCGCACGGGGCGCAGCACCGGCTCGGTCGCCCGATGGAGGAATCGCACGATCGGGTTGTAGGGGTCCGGGCTCACCCACGAGATGATCGCCCGCGCGATGATGATCCAGATGTACGCCACGATCACGAGGTTCACGAGGTTCGCCAGCGCCACGAAGAAGTAGTTGATCACGAACATCACTTCGGCCCCTGGCCGAGCTCCCGCGACCGCTCGGTGGCCCGCTCGACCGCCTTGATGAAGGTGGTCCGGATGCCGCCTTCCTCGAGCGCGGCGATGCCGGCGATGGAGGTGCCCCCGGGCGAGCTCACCATGTCCTTGAGCGCGCCCGGATGCAGGCCGGTCTCGAGCAGGAGCTTCGCGGCGCCGAGCACGGTCTGAGTGGCCAGGGTCATCGCGGTGATCCGGTCGAGGCCCATCCGGACCCCGCCGTCCGCCAGCGACTCGATCACGACGGCCACGTACGCGGGGCCGGAGCCCGACAGGCCCGTTACCGCGTCCATCAGCGTCTCATCGAGCACGACGACGCGGCCGACGGCGCTGAAGATCTCGCCGGCGGTGTCGAGGTCGTCGGGCTCGAGATTGTCGGCCTTCGCGATCGCCGTCACGCCCTCGAGCACGAGGGCCGGCGTGTTCGGCATCACGCGGATCAGCCGCGCGTCCTTGTGCAGGACGGTGCGGATCTTCGCGGTGGAGACGCCGGCCGCGACCGAGATCAGGAGCTTCTTGCGGGTGACCGCCGGCGCGATCTCTTTCAGGACCGAGTCCATGATCTGAGGCTTCACGGCCAGGATCACGATGTCCGAATGGCGCACGAGGTCGGCGTTGGAGGACGAGACCTGGATCCCGTACAGGCGGTCGAGCTCCTTCAGCCGCTCCAGTCGCACGTCCGTCGCGTGGATGGCGCTGGCCGGCACCAGGCTCGCGCCCAGCAGGCCTTTGATCAGCGCCTCGCCCATGTTGCCGCCGCCGATGAAGCCGACGGTGAGCCCCTTGATCGTCATCGGTCCTCCGGCAAGGGCTCCGGGCGCGGCGGTCGCGGTCCGAAAATGGCCGTCCCCACTCGAACCACGGTCGCGCCTTCCTCGATGGCCACCTCGAAATCGCCGCTCATGCCCATGGACAGCTCGGCGAAGCCATAGCGCTCACCGAGCTTGCGCAGCGCGCGGAACCAGACGCGCGAGTCGTCGGGCTGCTTCGCCTCCGGCGGGATCGCCATGAGGCCCTTCACCTTCACGGCGGACATGGCCGCGACCGCGTCGAGCAGCGCGCCGAGCCCGTCGGGCGACACGCCGCCCTTGGAGTCCTCGCCGCCCACGTTCACCTCGATCAGCGCGTCGACGGTTCGCCCGCGCGCCCGCGCCCGCTTGTCGAGCTCCTTCGCCAGATCCAGGCGATCGAGCGAATGGATGACGTCGAAGAGCTCGACCGCGTCGCGGACCTTGTTCGTCTGCAGGTGGCCGATCAGGTGCCACGGGACGGGGCGGCCGATCTCGGCGACCTTCTCCTTGGCCTCCTGCACCCGGTTCTCGCCGAGCGCCGCCACACCGGCCTCGATCGCCTGGCGGATCCGCGCCACCTCGACGGTCTTCGACACGCCGACGAGCAGCACATCGGACGGGCGCCGGCCGGCGCGTTCCGCAGCCTTCGCGACCCGTTCGCGCACCCGATCGAGATTGGCGCGAATGTCGGTCATCTCGGGGGTGATTCTAGCAGGGGGCCGTGTGCGGGGGGAGAGGAAGGGCCTATGGCCCCAATCTCAGGGCAGCGCGGCCAGGGTGACCAGGCGGCCTCGGTTGCCGCGTCGGTAGGAGTACAGAAGATCGGGGTGGCACGCGGTACACAGCCGAGGATTCTCGATCGCCTCGGGCGCCACGCCGGCCTCGGCCAGCAGCGCCTCGTTCGCCGACCAGAGATCGAGCATCACGCGGCCGGGCCGCGACGGCGTGACCCACGACCGCCAGCGATCCCCGAATGCCCGCGCGAACTCGGCCGTCACCGGCTCGTCGACCTCATAGCAACACGGCCCGATCGACGGCGCGATCGCGACTCGCAGCGCCCCCGCCCGACCCCCAACCTCCCCGATCGCCCGCACCGCCTTCTGAGCCGCGCCCTTGACCGTGCCTCGCCACCCCACGTGGGC
>DATEMW010000084.1:0-2303 GCA_035275385.1 Candidatus Methylomirabilota bacterium
CGCATCGCCTACTCGCCGCCCGCGCCTTCCTTGGCGAGGGGCGACTGGACCTGCCAGAACGGCGCGTCCTCGGTCGTGACCACATCGAGCACGATCGGCTCCTTCGCGCCGCGAACCCGGTCGAGCTCGCCGACGAGATCCTTGACGCTCTCGACGCGGACCCCCGCGCAGCCCATCGACTGCGCGATCCGCGCGTAGTCGTTGCGGCCGAGCTCCGAGGCGATGAACCGGTTGCCGCGGCGCCGCTGGCCGTCCTTCACCCAGCCCAGTACGCTGTTGTTGAGGATGACGGTCACCACCGGGATCTTGTACTGCGCCGCGGTGAAGAGCGCGTTCATCGTCATCGCGAAGCCGCCGTCGCCGCAGACGGCGACACAGTCGCGGTCGGGGCTCGTCAGCTTGGCGCCCATCGCCGCCGGCAGCGCGTAGCCCATGCCGCCGATCGACGAGGGCTGATAGACCGTCCCCGGGCCCTTGCACTGGAAGTAATGGGTCATGTAAAGGCGGTTGGCGCCCGCGTCCATCGTGACGACCGCGCGGTCGTCGAGCCGGCGCGCCAGCTCGGTGATGACGCGCTCGGGACGCAGGGGGACGGCGTCGGAGCGCTGCTCGGGCTCGGCGAAATAACGATGCAGCGTCTTGAGCTCGCCGAGGTGCGCCAGGCGCTTGTCCCCCGCGGCCCGGAGCGCCGGCGTGAGGCGCGTCTCGACCTCGGCCACGAGCGCGATGAGCGCCTCCCGCGCGTCAGCGACGATCGCGTGCTCCACCGGGAAGTGACGGCCGATGTTGAGCGGCTCGACGTCGATCTGCAGGAAGGTCTGGCGGTCGGCGTCGAGCAGCTCGGGATTCTCGAAGCACGTGTCGGTCGGCGCCAGCCGGGAGCCGACGACGAGTACCATGTCGGCGTTCGAGACCACCTCGTTGGCGACGGTCTGTCCCCAGTTGCCGAAGACGCCGAGCGCCAGCGGGTGCACGTCGGCGATCGCGCTCTTGCCCGTCGCCGTCGTGGCCACCGGGATCTTGAGGAGATCGGCCAGCTCGACGAGATCCACCCACGCGCGCGAGGCGTGGACCCCGTTACCCGCGATGATCACCGGGTTGGCGGCGGCCGTGAGCGCGGCGGCGACGCGCCCCACGTCGTCGGCCGCGGGCCGAACGACGCCGTGCGCGAGATAGCGCGCGGTCGCGTGCAGGCGCGGCGCCCGGCGCGTCTTCACGGTGGCGCCGAAGGCGCGGCTGCCGAAGATCACCGCGACCGGACCGGGCGTGCCGGTCGTCGCGTGCTTGATCGCGAGCTGTAACGTTTGCACGGCCTGCTTGGGCTCCGTGACCGCGGCGGTGTACTTGGTCGCGCCCGCGAGCAGATTTCTCAGGTCGTGGTTGCCGTGCTCACCCGTGCCCGCTTGATACGGCGCGTGGTGCATGAAGGGCGCCATGTCCGTGAAGTCGCCGAGCAGCAGCATCGGCGAAGCGCCCTTGACCGCCTCGAGCGCGCCGAAGAGCGCGTTGCACGCCAGAAAGATCCCCTGGCCCATGACGACACCGGGCTTGCCGGTGAGGCGGCCGTACATCTCGGCCATGATCGAGCCGACCTGCTCGTGGCGGACCAGGATCGTCTGGACCTCACGAGAGTCGTGGAGCGCGTCGAAGATGCGGCCGGTGTCGCCGCCGGGCATGCCGAACACGAACTGGATGCCGGCCTCCTCGAGGACGCGGACCAGCGCGTGGGGAACGTCGATCTCGTCGGGGATCATTTCCAGAGCGCCTTCGACGCGATCCGCGCGCCCTCGGCCATCGACTTGAACTTGGCCCAGGTGATCTCGGGCTCGACCTGGTTGACCGAGCGCGCGAAGGTCGCGAAGCCGCAGTCGGTGCCGGCGATCACGCGCTCGCGTCCGACGATCTCCGCGTAGCGGACGAGGCGCTGCGCCACCAGCTCGGGATGCTCGATGAAGTTGGTCGTCGAGTCGAGCACGCCCGGGATGATCACGCGGTCGTCGGGCAGGCGGATCTCCTTGAACACGACCCACTCGTGCTCGTGCCGCGGGTTCGCGCCCTCGAACGAGAGCGCCTGAGGCTTCGCCTTGAGTGCGACGGGCAGGAGCTCACGCAGCGGGATGTCCCGGTGGTGCGGGCCCTCGTAGTTGCCCCAGCAGAGGTGAAGCCGCATGCGGTCGGCCGGGATGTCGCGGACCGCGTGATTCAGCACCTCGATGTTCGCGGCGGCGATCTTCAGAAAATCGGCGTTGCTGACCTCGGGGAACGCCAGGTGACGACCCATCGCGAGATCCGGGCAGTCGATC
>DATEMW010000085.1:0-2108 GCA_035275385.1 Candidatus Methylomirabilota bacterium
TGGACGCAGTTGACCGTGATCCCGAAGCGGCCGAGCTGCACCGCGAGCGTCTTGGTGAGGTGCACGAGCGAGCCGTTGCGCGCGCCGCCGCTCAGGTTGCCGGCGTTGCGGGCGTTGGTGCCGCTGATGTTGATGATGCGCCCCCAGCCCTGCTGCTTGAGAAAGGGAATGGCGGCGCGGGCGCAGCGCAACGCGCCCACGTACTTCACGTTGAAGTCCTCCAGGAGATCTTCGTCCACGACGTTCTCGATCGGGCCGGTGGCGCTCGCCGAGCCGCCGGGCGCCGAGCCGCTGTTGACCAGGATGTGCAGCCCGCCGAGCCGCTCGGCAGCCTGGGCGACGGTGCGGTCGACCTGCTCTCGACTGGTGACGTCGGCGGCGAGCGCGATGATCTTGCGGCCGGTCTGACTTTCCAGCTCGCGCGCGGCGGCCTCGAGCCGGTCCTTCGTGCGCGCCACGATCGCCACGTCCACGCCCTCGCGCGCCAGCTCGAGCGCGATGGCCTTGCCGATGCCGAGACTGCCGCCGGTCACGAGCGCGCGTTTGCCTTTCAGTCCGAGATCCATCGCTTCACCTCGCATCGAATCTGATAAATGAAAACGGCGGGTTAGCCTACCACACTAACCCGCCGATGGGCCCGGAGAGGGCTACTCTGCAGTTATCCTTTGCTCAGACAGCGCTCTTGAGCAACGAAAGCCGCTGAGCTAAATTCCCGCCCGTGACCCTTGACGAGGCAAAGACCAAGATCATGGACAAGATCTGCCGTGATCGGGGAACCTCCTTGCAATGGTCACGTGAAGATCTGCAGCAAACGCTGGGGATTCCGCCAGCACTGTTTAGTCAGGCAATCGGAGAGCTTGTAGCAAGGCAGTTTTACTTGGAATTCAACGTGACCCACGTGAGGCTCAGTGACGCCGGTGAGGCTCTCTGCGACGCTCAGCCAAAGGCCACAGCCTGACGGTCAACGTTTGTAGGTGAACAGGTCGACGACCGCCGCCATCTTGTCCACTTCGTCGAGCCGCCAGAGCGCTTCCAGCGCGCCGGCGGCCTTCACCTTGCCGAGAACGTCTTCGGTCAGATCGCGGAACTTCCTCTCGACGTCCGCGTCGGTCATCGGGTTCTTCGAATGCCCCTTCGGGTAGTCGGCTCGCTCGCTCAATCGCTGGCCCGAGCGCGTGGTCACCTCGATGCGCGAGACCAGCTCGGCGGGAAAGCGTCGCGTGAGCTCGGGATCCTCGTCGACGCGAATCCGGCGCATCAGCGGTCTCAGGCTCGGATCGAGATAGCGCTTGGGCTCGAAGCTCGCCGGAGTCAGCCGCCCGTCCACGAGAGCCACCGCGAGCATGTAGGGGAGGCTGTGATCGGCCGTCTCGCGCGTGCGCGGATCCCACTTGGCCGGCTCGCTCCCGATCTCGCTGTGTGCGGTCGCGTAGGTGTGCACGTCGACCGCTTCGATGTCGTCGGCGCGTACACGCTCGCGCAGTCCGAGCGCGATCGCGAGCGGCGCCTGCGCGTGGTACTCAGCCGCGAAGAACTTGAAGTTCGTGCGCTCGATCGCGAACGGCCGGCTCTGCGTGAGATCGCCGAGCTCGAAGGGGCCCGTCACCTGCTCGAACACCCCGTGGCGGCCTTCGAAGGCGGCGGTCGGCCCGGTCATCCCCGCCTTGGCGAGCTGAGCGGCGAAGAGCCCCGCCTTGGCCGCGGCCGCGGTTGCGCAGCCCTTCCACATGGAGAGCTCGCCGGCCCGCGTCTGTCGCGTCGCCACGTTCGCGGTGACCGCGATCGCGAGAGCGTCCGCCATCTGCTCCACGGACAGCCCGAGCAGAAGCCCCGCGCCGGCCGCCGCGGCGGGCGCCACGAACACGCCCTGGTCCCACCCGCGGTCACGGATCGGCACGCGGTCCGCGAGCGCGCCGAAGACCTCGTAGCCCGCGACGGTCGCGAGCAGGAAATCCTGACCGGACGCGCTGCAGAGCTCCGCGGCGGCGAGGATCGCGCCGAGCATGTCGCTCGGATGGCCGGAGCCTCGAGTGATGTACGTGTCGTTCGCGTCGAGAAACCGGATCATGACCGAGTTGGCGAAGGCCGCAGCTTCGGGCGTGGTCCCG
>DATEMW010000086.1:0-10388 GCA_035275385.1 Candidatus Methylomirabilota bacterium
CCTCCGGCGCCGACACCGCCCGCCGCGTCGGCGCCGACGCCTGCGCCCAACATCGCCCGGGCCCCGACGCCGCAGGCGACCGCGCCGCCGATGACACTACCGAGCCCGGCCCAAGCCAGACCGGCGCCGAAGACGAGCGGCAATCCGGAGCAGGAGTACGCAGCCGCGCTGGCGACCTACCGTGCGCGCGAGCATGGACAGGCCGTGCTCGATTTCGTCGACTTCATCGCGAAGTATCCCAAGCACCCGCTCGCCGGGAACGCGCAGTACTGGATCGGCGAAGCATACTGGGCGCAGCGCGACTACCGGCAGGCGCTCGTCGAGTTCGAGAAGGTGTTCGAGCACGGGCCCGCGAAGACGCCGGACGCCCTCTTGAAGATCGGTCTCTGCCACCTTCGCCTGAACGACGTGCAACGCGCCCAGAAGGCCTGGCAGCGCGTCGTCAACGACTATCCGAAGTCCGAGCCGGCTACGATGGCGCGCTCGCTGCTCGCGACCCACTCGTCCGCCAGCCGGTAAGCTCGCCGCCGTATCCGTTCTGGCTCTCTGGCGGTTCCGGCCGCTTCGCTATACTGCGAATCCGCATACGCGAATCCGCGGCGGGATCCTGAGCATCTCAACGTTCCTCAGCGCGCCCCGGCCGGCGGGGTCCCAGCCCCGAAGGCGGCCCGCGGCGCGCACGACCAGACACGATGAATGAGCTGCGACTCGGAGACATCGGTTATCCAGCACTGCTGGGCGCGATGCCGTCGGCGCCCGCGCTGTTCGTGCGCGGCGCGCTCACGGATGAGGACGCGCTCGCGGTCGCGATCGTGGGCTCGCGCCACGCGACGCCGTACGGCATCGCCGCGGCCGAGCGCCTCGCGTCGGACCTCGCCGCGCGCGGCGTCACGATCGTCAGCGGGCTCGCGCGCGGCATCGACACCGCGGCCCACCGAAGTGCCCTCGCGGCGGGTGGGCGCACGATCGCCGTGCTCGGCTGCGGTATCGACATCGTCTATCCGCCGGAGAACGCGCCGCTCGCGCGCGCGATCGAAGCGCGCGGCGCGATCGTGTCGCAGTTCCCGCCGGGCATGCCGGCGCTGGCGGGCCACTTTCCCGCGCGCAACCGCACGCTCGCCGGCCTGGCGCTCGGCGTCGTCGTGGTGGAGGCCGCCGAGCGCAGCGGCGCCTTGATCACCGCGGGATTCGCCGGCGATCTCGGGCGCGAAACCTTCGCCGTTCCTGGCCGAATCACGTCGCCGACGAGCGCCGGTACCAATCGCCTCATACAGGACGGTGCTAAACTCGTTACATGCTGGCAGGACATCGTGTCAGAATTGCCAGAGCAGTGGCGCCGCGCCGTACGCGGGCTGTCGGCGCCGTCGGGCGAGTCGCACGCGCCCGACAAAGGGAGTGATGAGGGTCGCATGCTGAAGTTTTTGGCTCCTGACGAGCCGCAGCACATCGAGCAGCTGATCTCGCGCGCCGGGTTCGCGCCCGAGCGAGCGGCGGCGCTGCTCGTGACCCTCGAGCTGGGCGGATGGGCCCGGCAGCTTGCGGGACAGCGGTGGGTCTCGCTCGAGACGCGCGCGAGGAGAACGTAGGTGGCGGTGAAACGGTCGTTGGTCGTCGTGGAATCACCCACGAAGGTCAAGACGATCCAGAAGTATCTGTCCTCGAAGTACATCGTCAAGGCTTCGATGGGCCACGTGCGGGACTTGCCGAAGTCTCAGCTCGGCGTCGACCCCAAGAAGAACTTCAAGCCGAAGTACGTCGTCTCGCCGGCCAAGAAGAAGGTCCTCGACGACCTGAAGAAGGCTGCCGAGAAGGTCGACGCGCTGTACGTCGCGACCGACCCCGACCGCGAGGGCGAGGCAATCGGCTGGCATCTGGCCGAAGAGCTCGACGTCGCCAAGAAGAACGTCTTCCGCATCACGTTCAACGAGATCACCGAGCGCGCGGTCAAGGCCGCCTTCACGCAGCCGGGCAAGATCGACCTGAAAAAGGTCGACGCCCAGCAGGCGCGGCGCGTGCTCGATCGGCTCGTGGGCTATAGCCTGTCGCCGCTGCTCTGGGAGAAGGTCCAGCGCGGGCTCTCGGCCGGGCGCGTGCAATCCGTGGCGGTCAGGCTGATCGTCGACCGCGAGCGCGAGATCCAGGCGTTCGTACCGGTCGAGTACTGGTCGCTCCACGCCAAGCTCAAGGCGCAGCGGCCGCCCGAGTTCGTGGCCACCCTGAAGGAGGTCGCGGGCGAGAAGGCATCGCTTGGCAACGAAGAGACGACCCGGGCGCTGATGGCCTCGCTCGATGGCGCGCGCTTCGTCGTCAAGTCGGTCACGCGCGGCGAGCGCCGCCGCAACCCCGCGCCGCCGTTCATCACCTCGACCTTGCAGCAGGAGGCGGGCAAGAAGCTCGGCTTCACGGCGCGCAAGACCATGACGATCGCCCAGCAGCTCTACGAGGGCATCGATCTCGGGTCCGAGGGCGCCGAGGGCCTCATCACTTATATGAGGACGGACTCGGTCCGGGTCGCGCGTGAGGCGCAGGCTGCCGCGCGAGGATGGGTGATCGCCAGGATAGGCGAGGAGTACGTGCCCGAGGCACCGCCGGCCTACAAGTCTCGCGGCAGCGCCCAGGAGGCGCACGAGGCGATCAGGCCGTCAGAGCTCAGGAACGAGCCGCGAGCCGTGGAGCAGTTCCTGTCGCCCGACCAGATGAAGCTCTACCGGCTCATCTGGGAGCGCTTCTTGGGCAGCCAGATGATGCCGGCCGTCTACGACACCGTGGCCGCCGACATCGAGGCCGGCCAGTGCATCTTCCGGGCGCAGGGCGCCACGATGAAGTTCAAAGGCTTCACGGCCGTCTACGAAGAGAGCCGCGAGGAGGGTGAGCCCCAGCCCGAGCAGGAGCAGGAGGGCGCGGTCCCGCTACTCGAGGAAGGCGAAGTATTGACCTTGCTCGAGCTCGATCCCAAGCAGCACTTCACGCAGCCGCCGCCGCGATTCACCGAGGCCTCGCTGATCAAGTCGCTGGAAGAGCTCGGGATCGGCCGGCCGTCGACCTACGCATCGATCCTGGGCACGATCATCAACGATCGCGGCTACGTGCACCGCGAGCGGCGCACGCTCTCGCCGACCGAGCTCGGCATGGCGGTGACCGACAAGCTGATCCCGTACTTCCAGGACATCATGAACGTCGAGTTCACGGCGCAGATGGAGGACAACCTCGACAAGATCGAGGAAGGCCAGCGCAAGTGGGTCGACACGGTCCGCGAGTTCTACGAGCCCTTCAAGCGCGACCTCGCCCGGGCCAAGAAAGAGATGCAGAGCGAGAAGGTCGGCTCGCCCACCGGCGAGACGTGCCCGGAGTGCGGCAGCGAGCTCCTGGAGAAGCGCGGACGGTTCGGGAAGTTCCTGGCGTGCTCGTCGTATCCCGACTGCCGCTACACGCGCAACCTCGACGGCAGCGGCCGCGCCGAGGACGAGCCGGCGAACGAGAATTGCCCGACGTGCAGCAAGCCGATGGTCATCAAGCACGGGCGCTTCGGAAAGTTCATCGCGTGCTCCGGCTATCCGGAGTGCAAGACGACCAAGCCCGTCACCCTCGGCATCGCATGCCCGGAGCCGGGCTGCACCGGACAGCTCGTCGAACGGCGCTCGCGCAAGGGGCGGAACTTCTACGGCTGCTCCGCGTATCCGAACTGCAAGTTCGTGGTCTGGCGCCGGCCGGTCAACGAGCCGTGCCCGAAGTGCGGGGCCGCGTTCGTCACCGAGCGCGTGCTCAAAAATCGAACCGTCCGCAGCTGCGCCCGCGAGGGCTGCGATTTCGAGCGGGAGGTCGAGCTGCCGGTGGCATGAAGGATTCGCTGACCGCGTTCTTCCGCCACCTCTCCACCGAGAAGGACGCCTCGCCTCACACGCTGCGCAGCTATCGGACCGACCTCCTGGAGTTCGCCAAGTACGCCGGGGAGGGCGATCCGTCGACCTGGGTGGACCGCGTCGACACGCGCACCATCCGCGGCTATCTCGCCCATCTGCACGGCCGCGGGCTCGACGCGACCACGATCGCGCGGAAGCTGGCGGCGGTGCGAAGCTGGTTCCGGTTCCTGGTCCGGCGCGGCGCCCTCGAGCGGAACGTCGCCCGCGACGTGAGGGGCCCGCGCCCGCCGAAGAAGCTGGTGTCGTTCCTGCCGATCGACGAGGCGGTCGCGCTGATGGACGCCAAGGCGGGGGATCGCGCGGCGCGCGCCCGCGATACGGCAGTGCTCGAGCTCCTCTACGCGACCGGGCTACGCGTGTCCGAGCTGTCCTCACTGGACCTCGACGATCTCGATCGTTCGCAGCAGACCGTGCGCGTCCTCGGCAAGGGCCGGAAGGAGCGCATCGTGCCGTACGGCAGCCGTGCGGCAAGCGCGCTCGGCACCTATCTGGCCGGCCGAGGCACCGGCGCGGGGGCCCTCTTCGCCAACCGGCGCGGCGGGCGCCTCACAGTGCGGACGCTGCACACGATCGTGCGGCGGAGCGCGGCGGCAAGCGGCATCACTCGGCGCGTGAGCCCGCACACCCTGCGCCACACGTTCGCGACCCATCTGCTCGACGCCGGGGCCGACCTCCGCGTGATCCAGGAGCTCCTGGGGCACAGCCGGCTCTCGACGACTCAGCGCTACACGCACGTGGGCGCCGAACAGCTCATGCGCGTGTACGACGCCGCTCACCCGCGCGCCCGCGCGAAATGACCGTGGGCCGCTCCGACGTGCGCGGGCACACCGCGCGTTTTTCTGGCACTCTCGGGTAGAGCGCGTCCCATGACTCCACTCGAACGCATCCACTCGACGACGGTCGTCGCGGTTCGCCACCGCGGTCAGGTGGCCGTCGCCGGAGACGGCCAGGTCTCGATCGGCAACACGATCGTCAAGGCCGGCGCCCGCAAGGTCCGTAAGCTCTACGGCGATCGCGTCGTGGCCGGCTTTGCCGGCGCTGCCGCCGACGCGTTCACGCTCTTCGCGAGGTTCGAGGCCAAGCTCGAGGAACATCGGGGCAACCTCTCGCGCGCGGCGGTGGAGCTGGCCAAGGACTGGCGCTCCGACCGCGTGCTGCGGCGGCTCGAGGCGCTCCTGGCCGTGGCGGACCGCGAGCACTCGTTCATCGTCTCCGGCACCGGCGACGTGATCGAGCCCGACGACGGCCTGATCGGCATCGGCTCCGGCGGCCCCTACGCGCTGGCCGCCGCTCGCGCGCTGATCGCCAACTCCGACCTCGACGCCAAAGCGATTGCGACCGAAGCCATGCGCGTCGCCGCCACCATCTGCGTCTTCACCAACGACCACCTGACGGTCGAAGTCCTGTGAAGCCGGGCCACGGAACGTCGTCGGGAAGATCGGGCGTGCGGAGCCACGCCGCGCCTGAGTCAGGCCACCCTCGGTCCAAGCCGGCCTCGAGGCACCCGCTACAATAACCCCCGTGTCGACAAACCTCACGCTGACGCCCGCACAGATCGTCGCCGAGCTCGACCGCTACATCGTCGGTCAGGAGAAAGCCAAGCGCGCGGTCGCCATCGCGCTCCGCAACCGGTGGCGGCGGCAGAACCTGCCGCCCGAGCTGCGCGACGAGGTCGCGCCCAAGAACATCATCATGATCGGCCCGACCGGCGTCGGGAAGACCGAGGTCGCCCGCCGGCTGGCCAAGCTGTCCCAGGCGCCGTTCCTGAAGGTCGAAGCGTCGAAATACACCGAGGTCGGCTACGTCGGCCGCGACGTCGAGTCGATGATCCGCGACCTCACCGAGCTCTCGGTGAACATGGTCAAGGCCGAGATGACCGCGCGCGTGCAGGAACGGGCCGAGCAGCTCGCGGAAGACCGGCTGCTCGACGTGCTGCTCCCGCGGCGCACCGAGCAGTACTCGTCGAGCTCGCTCGAGGAAGTCACGCCGGACGCCTCGCGCGAGACCACCAAGGACAAGCTTCGTCAGCAGCTCCGGGCCGGCAAGCTGGACGACCGGCTGGTCGAGCTCGAGATGCAGCAGCAGTCACTGCCGATGATCGAGGTGCTGTCGGGCCAGGGCATGGAGGAGATGGGCATCCATCTCAAGGACATGCTCTCGAACATCATGCCGAGCCGGACCAAGCGCCGGAAGGTTCGGGTCGCCGAGGCGCGCCGGCTCCTGGCTCAAGAAGAAGCCCAGAAGCTCGTGGACATGGACGAGGCCGTCTCGCAGGCCATCCGGCGCGCCGAGAACTCGGGCATCGTGTTCCTGGACGAGCTCGACAAGGTCGCCGGGCGGGAGGGGGGCCATGGTCCGGACGTGAGCCGCGAGGGGGTCCAGCGCGACCTCCTGCCGATCGTCGAGGGCTCGTCGGTCACGACGAAGTACGGGGTGGTCCGGACCGACCACATCCTGTTCATCGCCGCCGGCGCCTTCCACATCGCCAAGCCGTCCGACCTGATTCCGGAGCTCCAGGGACGGTTCCCGATTCGCGTGGAGCTCGACCCCTTGACGAGGGACGATTTCGTCCGCATTCTTACCGAGCCTCGGAACGCCTTGATCACGCAGTACGTGGAGCTCCTGAAGACCGAGCAGGTGACCCTCCGGTTCGAGCCGGAGGCGGTGGAGGCGATCGCGGAGATCGCGATGCAGGTGAATACGAGCACGGAGAATATCGGCGCCCGGCGCCTGTACACGGTGATGGAGAAGCTTCTCGAGCAGATCTCGTTCGACGCCCCGGATCTGCCGGGTAAGGAGCTGACCATCGACGCGGGCTACGTCCGTGGCCGGCTCAGCGACATCACCCGGGATCAGGACCTGTCGAGGTACATCCTGTGACCGCCGCGCACGACCCGCGGCGGGCCGAGATCCTCCTGGAGGCCCTTCCTTATATCCGTGAGTTCCGCGGCAAGACCATCGTCATCAAGTACGGTGGCGCGGCGATGGAGCGGGCCGACCTCAAGGACTCGTTCGCTCAGGAGGTGAGCCTCCTGCGCCTGGTCGGCCTCAATCCGGTCATCGTCCACGGCGGAGGCCCGCAGATCGGCGCGATGATGAAGCGGCTCGGCAAGGAGCCGCGCTTCGTCGGCGGCATGCGGGTGACCGACCAGGAGACGGTCGACATCGTCGAGATGGTGCTGGTCGGCAAGATCAACAAGGAGATCGTCGCCCGCATCAACCATCACGGCGGCCGGGCCATCGGCCTCTCGGGCAAGGACGCCAGCCTGCTCCGGGCCCGTCGGCGCCCGCACCGCCTCCCCAGCGGCGAAGAGGTCGACATCGGGCTCGTCGGCGAGGTCGAGGCGGTCAACACCGAGGCCATCCGCCTGCTCACCGAGGACGGCTTCATTCCCGTCATCGCGCCGGTCGGCGTCGGCAGCGCGGGCGAGACCTACAACATCAACGCCGACCTGGTGGCCGGCGACGTCGCGGCAGCGCTCGGCGCCGAGAAGCTGATCCACCTGACGGACGTGCAGGGGATTCTCGACGGCGACCGCCGGCTGGTGAGCACCCTGGCCCGGAAAGAAGCCGAACGGTTCGTCAAGGACGGCGTGATCGATGGGGGCATGCTGCCAAAGGTGGAGTCCTCGCTGAGAGCCCTGGAGGGCGGGACCGCCAAGGCCCACATCATCGACGGCAGCCAGCCGTACGCGATCGTGCACGAGCTCTTCACCCGCGAAGGTATCGGAACCGAAATCGTTCTGTGAGGTCGAGCGCGATGGATACCAAGACACTCCTGGAGTGGTCGGCGAAGTATCACACCCCGAACTACGGCGCCCGGGCGCCCATCGTGCTCGTGCGCGGCGACGGCGTCCGCGTATGGGACTCCGAGGGGCGCGAGTATCTCGATTTCGGCGCGGGCATCGCCGTGACCTCGCTGGGCCACTGCCATCCGCGCGTCACCGGCGCCATCCAGGAGGCGGCGGCGACCCTGCTGCACGTCTCCAACCTGTACCACTCGGCGCCCCAGATCCATCTGGCGAAGCTCCTGATCGAGCACTCGTTCGCCGACCGCGTGTTCTTCTCGAATTCCGGCGCCGAGGCGAACGAGGCCGCGCTCAAGCTCGCCCGCAAGTACGCCCGTGAGCGGATCTCGTCCGACCGCTACGAGTTCGTCTCGACGCGCAACTCGTTCCACGGACGCACCTTCGCGACCGTCGCGGCCACCGGCCAGGAGAAGTACCACCACGGCTTCGAGCCGCTGGTGCCGGGCTTCAAGCACGTCGCGTACAACGATCTGCGCGCGATGGAGCGCGCGATCGACAATCGCACCGCCGGCGTGATCATCGAGTGCGTGCAGGGCGAGGGCGGCGTCAACATCGGCGAAGAGGACTATCTGCGCGGGCTCCGCAAGCTCTGCGACCAGTCCGGTGCGCTCCTGATCGTCGACGAGATCCAGACGGGCGTGGCCCGCACCGGGCGGCTCTGGTGCTACGAGCACTACGGCATCGAGCCCGACATCATGACCCTGGCCAAGGCCCTCGCCAACGGCGTCCCGATCGGCGCGATGCTGACGCGCGAGGAGATCGCGAGCGTGCTGATAGCCGGCACCCACGGCTCGACGTTCGGCGGCACGCCGTTCATCACGTCCGTCGCGCTGGCGACGCTCACCACGATCCTCGACGGTAAGCTCTGGGAGCGCGCCGCGCGCATGGGCCGCTATCTGATGGACGGGCTCCGCAACCTCCAGGCCCCCGCGGTGAAGGCCGTGCGCGGCAAGGGGCTCCTGATCGGTGCCGAGCTCGACCGGCCCGTCGGGCCGGTGGTCGACGCGTGCCGCGAGGCCGGGCTGCTCGTCCTGTCGGCCGGCGAGCGCGTGCTGCGGCTGACGCCGCCCCTGATCGTCGAGGAGCGCGACTGCGATCGCGCGCTCGGGATCATCGGCGCCGCCGTCGGGCGCGCCTGACGATGCGGCACTTCCTCTCCGCCGCCGACCTGACGCGCGACGCCGCGCTCGGGCTCTTCACGCTCGCGGCCGACCTCAAGCAGCGGCGCAAAGCTGGGCAGCTCACGACACCGCTGGCCGGTAAGTCGGTCGCGATGATCTTCGAGAAGCCGTCCTTGCGGACCCGGGTGACGTTTGAGGTGGGTATCATCCAGCTCGGGGGACGCGCGGTCCATCTCGACGGCCGCGAGATCGGACTCGGCAAGCGCGAGTCGGTACCGGACGTGGCCCGCAACCTGTCGTTGTGGGTCGACGGCATCATGGCCCGCGTGTTCGCCCATTCCACGATCACGGACCTCGCGCGAAACGCGACGGTCCCTGTGATCAACGGGCTCTCCGATCTCGAGCATCCCTGCCAGGCGCTCGCCGACTTTTTCACGCTGTGGGAGCGCGGAGTCGATTTCGCGCGGCTGCGGCTCGCGTGGATCGGCGACGGCAACAATGTCTGTCATTCCCTGATGCTGCTCGGCGCGCTTCTCGGTGCCTCGATCGTCGTCGCGTGCCCGCCCGGCTACGAGCCCGACGCGGGGATCGTAGCCACCGCGCGGCAGCTCGGCGGTCGGATCGAGATCACCGAGGACGCGCGGGCCGCCGCGACCGGCGCCGATGTCGTCTACACGGACGTCTGGACCAGCATGGGGCAGGAGGCCGAGCGCGAGCAGCGGCTCGAAGCGTTCAGTCGCTACCAGATCAACGACACGCTCGTCGGCTTCGCCAAATCGTCCGCCGTCGTGATGCACTGCCTGCCGGCCCATCGCGGCGAGGAGATCATCGACACCGTGCTCGACAGCAAGCGCAGCATCGTGCTGGAGCAGGCCGAGAATCGCCTGCACGCGCAGAAGGCCGTCATGCTGCAGCTCCTGGGAGGCTCGCTCGATGACGCCTGATCCCAAGCGCGTCGTCCTGGCGTATTCGGGCGGCCTCGACACGTCGGTGATCCTGCGCTGGCTCATCGAGCGCTATCACTGCGAGGTCGTCGCGTTCTGCGCAGATCTGGGCCAGGGCGAAGAGCTGATCCCCATCCGGGACAAAGCGACGCGGACCGGCGCGGTCGCCGTCCACATCGTCGACCTGCGCGAGGAGTTCGTCCGCGACTTCATCTTTCCGATGCTGCGCGCCAACACGGTGTACGAGGGCTCGTACCTGCTCGGCACGTCGATCGCGCGGCCGCTGATCGCGCGGGCCCAGGTCGAGGTGGCGGCGAAGGAAGGGGCCGACGCGGTCGCGCACGGGGCCACCGGCAAGGGTAACGACCAGGTGCGCTTCGAGCTGACGTACGCGGCGCTCGCGCCGCAGCTACGGGTGATCGCGCCGTGGCGTGAGTGGGAGCTGAATTCGCGGACGTCGCTGATCGAATTCGCGAAGCGCCACGACATCCCGGTGCCGGTGACGGTGGAACGGCCCTACAGCACCGACCGAAACCTGTTCCACATCTCGTACGAGGGTGGGGTGCTCGAGGACCCGTGGGCCGAGCCGCCCGC
>DATEMW010000087.1:0-5951 GCA_035275385.1 Candidatus Methylomirabilota bacterium
ATGCGTGATCGGTGTCGGGACCTTCACGGAAGACGGGTGAATCAGGAATGTGTGCAATTCCTCCATCGATGGACCGGCGTGAGCGCCGACTTCGGCCACGAACGACACATTACCCTGAGGGGCGTCGATCCCGTAAATAACCAAATCGCCCGCCGACGGCATCGCCATGAGATCCCGAACGCCCTCGACGACCCGGTCGAGATCGGGGCGCTTGGCGAAGGGGCCGGTGCCGAGCGACTCGAGTCCGTACCGCTCGCCCCGCCAGAAGCAGAGCGGCCCGGATGCCGAGCGGACCAGCACGATGCCGACGCCGGGCGCCGCCGAGATGCGCGCCGCGAGCGCTGGAAATCGCTCGTCGATTCGCTCGACCGTCAGGGGCTCCGCCGAGTCGAGGAAGTAGACGAAGGCGTTGGGCCCGGCGGAGATGACCCGGATCCCGTCGTGCTCGCGCGCCGAGCGGGTGCCGCCGAGCACCCACGGGAAGTCGCGCTCGAGATAGTTCACGAACCGCTGGAAGAAGCCGGGTGCCCGGTGCGCCCGCCACACCTCGAGCCCACTGGCGAGGACACCGCGCCGCCGTTCGGGCCGCGGCGCTGCGCGGGGCGATTCGCTATCGAAGAAGTCCTCGAAGAGGGACTGCTCGATCGGCCGGCCGCCCGTGAGCCTGAGATACGGCAGGGTCGTGGCCTGCCCGTGATCGGACAGCACGTAGAAGTCGTAGCGATACTCGGGCACGCGCCGCAGCACGCGCCAGAGACGGTAGATCGACGCGTCCACTCGCCGCAGGGCCTGCAGCGCGCGGCGGTGTCGCGGGCCCCACGCGTGCGCCGCGATATCGTAGTCGAGGTAGTTCACGTAGATCGTCGGCACCCCCGCATAGATGTCGTGGGCGACCGCCAGGGTGAAGAGCTCGCGCAGCCACACGGAGATCCCGATCTTGAGCGCGAGCCATTTCCAGCCGGCCGTCGAGGCCATCACCGGATCGGCGAGCATCCGCAGCACGGCGCGGCTCACCTCGACCGTCGAGGCCACGAGCCCCTTCAGGATGACCCACGCGATCACGAACACCATCGATAGGGCGCGGATCAGCCCTGCCCCGCTCGGGCGCTTGATCATAGCGAAGGTCAGCAGATTGCTCGCGGCGCCGCCCGTGAAGACGCAGCCGTACGTGCCCCCGCCCTCGACGATGCCTCGCCGGCCTGCCGCCTGCGTCTGCTCCACGTGCGCGGCGTCGCCGCCGCGCGGGAAGTAGACGTCGGACTTGCGCCGCTTGTCGTGGTAGTGGAAACCCGGGATGTCCGGCCGCACGCCGTACATCGCCGCGAGCTGGAAGGCCGGCGTCGAAGTCGGCAGCCCGACCGACATCGGCGACATCTGATGACCGCGCCGGCTCAGCAGCCGCGCGAGGAACGGCACGCGGCCCCGCGCGATCGCGTCCTCGAGGACCGCGCGCGAGAGCCCGTCGATCTGCACGATCAGCAGACGGCGACGGCCGGGCACCGGCGGCGCCCCCAGTCGGAGCCGGCGTATCAGACGATCGAGCGCGCCCTGCAGGCCGAGGACGAGGTCGTCGAACGGCATGGATCCCTTATTGTAGTATCTGTTCGCCAATGAGCCAGTCGATCGTCGCGGCCGTGCGCGAATTCGTCGAGACCGAGGTGCGTCCGGTGGCCGCGGCGCTCGAGCACGAGGACGCGTATCCCCACGCGCTCGTCGCGCGCATGCGCGAGCTCGGCCTGTTCGGCGCGCTCGTGCCGGCGGCGTACGGCGGTCTCGGCCTCGACGTCAGGACGTACGCGCGCGTCATCGAAGAGCTCTGCCGGGGCTGGATGTCGCTGGCCGGGGTCATCAATAGCCACACGATGGCCGCGCTGATCGTGCTGAACCACGGTACGCCGTCGCAGCGCGAGCGCTTCCTGCCGCGATTCGCGCGCGGCGAGGCGCGCGGCGGGCTCGCGCTCACCGAGCCGCACGCCGGCACCGACGTCCAGGCGATCCGCACCGTCGCGACGCGGCGCGGGGACGAATACCTGCTCACGGGCACGAAGCTCTTCATCACCAACGGGCGCGAGGGCAACACGCTGGCGCTCCTGGCGCTCACCGATCCCAAGGCTGAGCCGCGCCATCGCGGCATGTCGTGCTTCATCGTCGAGAAAGGGCATCCCGGTTTTCGCGTGACCAAGTCGATCGCGAAGCTCGGTTACAAGGGTGTCGACACCGCCGAGCTGGTCTTCGAGGACTGCGCGGTGCCGGCGGCGAACCTGGTCGGCGGCGTCGAGGGGCGCGGCTTCAAGCACGTCATGGGCGGGCTCGAGGCCGGACGCATCAACATCGCGGCGCGCGCGGTGGGCGTGGCGCAGGCGGCCTATGACGATGCGATCCGCCATGTGACGGGAGCCGGGGGCGAGCCGCCTCCCGCGATCGCCGACATGGCGACCAGGCTGAGCGCGTCGCGCCTGCTCACCTACTGGGCCGCGGACATGAAGGATCGCGGCGAGCGGTGCGATCTCGAAGCGGGCATGGCCAAGCTCTTCGCCTCCGAGTCGGCGCAGGAAGTCGCGGTCGAGGCGCTGCGTCTTCACGGCGGCGCCGGCGCGCTGGCCGCGCTGAACGTCGAGCGCTACTACCGCGACACCCCGCTGATGATCATCGGCGAGGGCACGAACGAGATCCAGCGGACGATCATCGCGCGCAACCTGGTCGAGCGGTACGGTGAGCGGTTCGGGGCCCTGACCTCGCGCGAGGGCGAGAGCGAGGACGTGCGACAGATCATCCTCGCCGTGCGCCAGTTCGTGGACAAGCAGGTCGTGCCGGCGGCTCCGGGCCTCGACGTCGACCACGCCCATCCGGCCGCGCTGCTGACCGGGCTCGCCGAGATCGGCATTCTCGGAGCTCTGGTCGATCCGGACTACGGCGGTCTCGGCCTCGATCGGCGAACGATCGCGATGATCGTCGAGGAGCTGGCGCGCGGCTCGGCCGCGCTTGCCGCGATCGTCGTGGCTCACCTCACCGCGACCCATGCGATCGCTCGCTTCGGAACCGCGGAGCAGCGCGAGCGGTTTCTCCCGCCGATGACGCGCGGCGAGATCTCGAGTACGGTCGCGCTCGGTGAAGGGACCCGAGCGGCTGCGGCAGGCCCCGACTGGATCCTCGAAGGCGAGACCCCGCCAGTGGACCACGCTGCCCGCGCGACGTCGGTGCTGGTGGCTGCGATCTCGCCAGACGGCGCCGCGCTGCTCGCCGTGGGCCCGGGAACGTCGGGATTCGTCGTCGATCCTCCCGCGGCGACCATCGGGCTCCGCGGCGTCGACCCGTGCCGCCTTCGCTTCGTGCAGTGCCGGGTACCAGCGCGGGATCTTCTCGGCGGCCGAAGTCGCGATGCGAACGAGCAGCGGGCGGCCCTGCTCGAGATCGCGAGGCTCGGCGTCGCGGCGACCGGTGTCGGCCTGGCCCAGGCGGCATTCGAGGCCGCGCTTCGCTACGCGCAGCAGCGCACCACGTTCGGAAAGCCGATCGCGCAGCACCAGGCGGTTCAGCTGGCGCTCGCGGGGATGGCCACGAAGATTACGGCCGCGCGCCTTCTCGTCTACGACGCAGCGACCCCCGAGGCCGACGAGTCACGACGCCTCGTTGCCAAGATGTTCGCCGCGGAAACGGCCTACGAGGTCACGCTCGACTCGATGCGGGTCCACGGTGGCTACGGCTACACGAGCGAGTTTCCCGTCGAGCGCTACTATCGTGACGCGGCCTGCCTGGCCTCCACGCCCACGACCAACGCCGCCGATCGCGCCGAGCTTGCGCGCCGGCTGACGTCGCCCGCGCTCGGCGCCCGTGCGGCCGTTCAATGAGCCGTCCGCCCCTCGCCGGGCTCCGCGTCCTCACGGTCTCGCAGTTCGGCGCCGGCCCGTTCGGGACGCAGGTGCTCGCCGACCTCGGCGCCGACGTCATCAAGATCGAGGACCCGGCGGTCGGCGGCGACATCGCCCGGTACGTGCCGCCGTTCCGCGGCGAGCGCGACTCGCTTTACTTCCAGTCGTTCAATCGCGGCAAGAAGTCGCTCACGCTCGACTTGAGAAAGCCGGACGCCGCGGGCGTCCTGCACGACCTCGTCCGGGTCTCGCACGCGGTCTACAACAACCTCCGCGGCGATCTTCCGGAGAAGCTCGGGCTGACCTATGCCACGCTCGGCGCCCTGAACCCCGCGATCGTCTGCTGCTCGCTCTCGGGATTCGGTCGGACCGGCCCCCGCGCGGCTGAGCCGGCCTATGACTATCTCGTCCAGGGCTACGCCGGCTACATGGCCCTTACCGGCGAGCCCGACGGCCCGCCGGGCAAGTGCGGCGTGTCCGTGATCGACTTCGCCGGCGGCTACGCGTCGATGCTCGGGCTCATGATCGGGCTCTGGGATGCGCAGCGGACCGGGATCGGCCGCGACGTGGACGTGTCGCTGCTGGACACCGCCGTCAGCATGCTCTCGTATTTCGCGATCTGGTCGCTCAATCGCGACTGGGCCCCCGAACGCGTGGCCGACTCGGGCCACCAGACGCTGGTGCCCGCGCAGAACTTCCGCACGCGCGACGGCTGGATCGTCGTGTTCTGCAACAAGGACAAGTTCTGGGAGGCGCTGCTCGACGCGCTCGAGCTCGGAGAGCTCAGGGCCGATCGCCGATTCGCGACCTTCGCCGATCGGCTCGCCAACAAGGCGGCGCTCCTCGAGCGGCTGGCGCCTCGCTTCGCCTCGCGGACCACGGGCGAGTGGCTGGCCCGGCTTTCCGGCAGCGTGCCGTGCGCGCCGGTCAACACGATGCAGCAGGCGCTCGACGACGAGCAGGTGCGTCAGCGCCAGATGATCCTGGAGGTCACGCACCCGGAGTTCGGTGTGCTCCGCGAGGTGGCCTCGCCGATCAAGACGGATGGCGCGATCGCCACACCGGCGCCCGCGCCGGCCCTCGGGGAGCACACCGATAGGCTCCTGCGCGAGCTCTTGCACTATCCTCCTGAGCGCATCGCCGCGCTTCGCGCGGCCGGCGTCCTCGGTGACGGCGGCCCAGAGGCGGCGGCGTCGTGATACTGTCCCTGACCGGACGTTCACCCCATCGCTCCAGGAGGTCACGCCAATGCCGCTTGTGAGCCGAATCCTGCTCGCGACCTTGCTCCTCACCGCCTTCCTGACGCCGCCCGCCGACGCCTGGTTCCGGACGCCCGCGACGCGCTTCGCCAGCTTGCCGCCGGGCGCGGCGCACCCCGAGGGCATCACGGTCGACGACGACGGCAACGTCTACGTCACGACGTTCGCGGTCGAGGGCACCGCGACCGGCAACGGGCAGCTCTACGTGTTCAGCAAGCACGGCCGGCTCCTGCGTCAGGTGAACGTCGCCGGATCGAGCACGCTCCTCCTGGACCTCGCGTTCCATCCCAAGTCGAACAAGCTCCTCATCATCGACTTCGGTGGTGCGAAGGTGCTCACAGTCGATCCCGTCTCGGGTACTTCCGAAGTCTTCACCGACCTGTCGAGCCTGGGGCAGCCCGGCCTCAACGTGCTGACCTTCGACCGCGCCGGCAACGTCTACATCACCGGGTCGTTCTCGGGCGCCGTGTACAAGACCGGACCGCACGGGGGACCGGCGTCGGTGTGGGTGCAGAGCCCGCTCCTGACCACGACCGGCGTTCCCGGCTTCGGGGCCAACGGGCTCGCCTTCAACAAGGCGAACAGTGCCTTGTTCGTGAACAACACCGGTAACGATACGGTCGTGAGGGTCCCGGTCAACGCCAACGGCACCGCGGGGACGCCCGCCGTGTTCGTCAACGCCATCAACGGCGCCGACGGCCTCATCATCGACGAGCACGACAACCTCTGGATCGCCGCGAATCAGGCCGACGAGATCGTCGTGATCGACCCATCCGGGCGCACGATCGCCAAGCTCGGCGACTTCAACGGGCTCGACCATCAC
>DATEMW010000088.1:0-2157 GCA_035275385.1 Candidatus Methylomirabilota bacterium
CACCTTGCCGTTCTTGATGGCGAACCGCGTGAGCCCGCGGAACATGAACCGGCTGATCGCCTGACTCTGACCGAGCGTGCTCGTGTGCGGGTCGAGCGTGTCGGGCTCCTTGGCGGCGATGTTGACGACCTTCTTGGCCTCGGCGATCGAGGGCGCGAAGAGCCCGAAGACCCCGAACGCCACGACGAGGATCAGCAGCGAGAACAAGCAGAGCCGGATGGGCCGTGCCATGGATTTCTCCTCTTCTTGTGAGCAGACCTGGAGTGGGCGGGATTCGAGGGCCACCACGTCGAGCGCGATTCGAACATCCCAACCTCGATCGAATCGGTCCAGGACGGGTCTTGGTGGGTCCGGGCCTGCTCGGTCAGTCCGGGCTGCC
The DNA here is from genome assembly GCA_035275385.1 of Candidatus Methylomirabilota bacterium. Lineage (GTDB taxonomy): Bacteria > Methylomirabilota > Methylomirabilia > Rokubacteriales > CSP1-6 > AR31. The sequence continues at coordinate 380 of DATEMW010000088.1, forward strand.
CGGCCCTGCCTCGAGAATGGCGCATAAGATATACCGGCGATTGGCCTGCTACAACCCGGTCAATCCCTGCCCTACCCGGTCGTTGCCCCAGGGCCGCTGCCGAGGGCCGCCCTTTTCAGCGGCCCGTTTATTCGGGGATCGGCAGGTCGAACAGGGGTGCGTACTGTTGGGCGCCGAAAACGTCGCGCTCGCCGGGGCTGCCGCTCGGCCGTTCGCGCCGGATCGTGAACTTGATCGCGAGGGCCGGGTCGAACTCGACGAACGCGGTGATCCGCTCGGGCGCGATGCCGTAGAGGCGGGTCACCGCCTCGGGGCTGAGCGCGCGGCTCCGCTTGACGCGCTCGTACGTCTCGCGATCCCCTGAAGACGATGTCGAACGTGATCTGATCGACGCCCGCGTTCTTGCTCCGGATCGTCTTCGCCAGCTCGACCAGCGGCTTCGTGGTCATCGGCCGACGGTCTCGAGCTTCACGCTGATGAGCTCGAGCGGATCGCTCAGCGGCAGCACGTGGTTCACGGTCCACTCGTAACCGGGCTTGCCGCGCAGGACTTCGTCCATCATCAGCGCGGCGGTCCCGGCGGTGCCCCGCACCTCCGGCAGCCGCGCGTAGAACAGGTTGCGCGTACCGAGGGCACAGATGACCTCGGCGTCCTCCCAGCGCGGGGCGATCGCCTCGACCACCAGGCAGAGCTCGTGGGCCGGCGTGTCGCGCCGAGGCTCGGACGCGCCCATGACGCCGTCGCGGCCGTAGACGTGGTAGTAGAGCTGGTAGCGCGCGTCCGGCTGCCCCCAGCGCTCCTCCACTTTCGAGCGCGCCCAGCCGATGACCTTATCGATATGCCGGATCGTGTACGGATCGCGGATCCCCGCGATCGACACGGCGCGCTCGCCCACCTTCCCCGCGCCCTCGAGCTTGATGCGATAGACGGGATCGCGGCGGAACTCGAACCCGGTGACCGTGGTGGTGCGGTCGTCGGTTTGCTCGTAGCGGCAGTGCGTCATGTCGAGCACGCCGCCGGCGACGTGCTCGAAGAAGGGGCTCGCGCGCTCGTACATCGCGTGGCTCGCGACCGAGGCCACCGTGCAGCGCTGGCCGAAATGCATCGCGGTCACGGACACCGCTTTTGCGGTCACGGTGCCGATGATGCTCTCTTTGCCCATGAAGGGCTCGGCGGCGAACGACACGCACTCGAGCACCTTGCCCAGGTAGTACGCGGCGGCCTCGGGGAAGCCGGCGCGGATGGCGGGCGCCGCGAACAGGCACGAATCGCCCGAGCGCCCCGCGAGGATCACGTCGGCGCCCTGCTCGAGCGCCTGGATGATCGGCTCGACGCCCATCACCGCCACGAGCCGGTCCGTGCGCGCCAGCGCCTCGCGTGTGAGGTCGGGCCGGCCGTCGAGGCCTTCGACACGAACGCCGGACTCGATCCGGCGCGTCACCTCGTCGCGGCTCACCTCGGAGCAGATCGACGCCAAGGTGAACGGCGCGAGCCGGCCTGCCACTCCTCGGGACTGCAGTGCTCGTCGGCGCCGAGCGGTTGCGGGCCGATGTCGCAGCTGCCCGAGTCGGCGACGATCGCGTCCAGCGGGCGCGTCAGGCCGATCTCGAAGCTGCCTCGCTCGATGGGCGTGAAGCCGAGATGGCCCGTCGGCGAGAGGATGCTCATCCGCTCGGGCATCGCGTCTAGCGCATGAGCGCGGCGCAGCGATCGAGCGCGGGCAGCACCTCGTCGGCCTTGGCGGGATTCAGGTTGAACACCAGTCGAGCCACGCCCGC
>DATEMW010000089.1:0-3874 GCA_035275385.1 Candidatus Methylomirabilota bacterium
GCCGCCGTCCGCGTGATCGCCTCGCCGATCGGGCACGTCTCGCCGATCGCGCCCATCTCGAGATCGTCCGAGATGATCACGCCCTTGAAGCCGGCCTCCTCGCGCAAGAGGCCGTGCACGAGGCGCCGGGAGAACGTCGCGGGGACGTGTGTCGGATCGAGGTTCGGATAGACGGGATGGCTCGTCATCACGCAATCGATCCCGTCCGCGATCGCGGCGTGAAACGGCGGCAGGTGCAGCGACCTCATGTCCGCCCAGGTCGAATCGATCGTGGGCAGCTTCAGGTGCGCGTCCAGGGGCGAGTGGCCCTTGCCCGGGAAGTGCTTGGCGCACGCCGAAATGCCGCCCTTCTGCATGCCCTTGATGCGCGCCAGGCCGTAGCGCGTGACCACGCTGGGATCCTTGCCGTACGAGCGGATCCCAATGTTCGGGCTGTAGCGGTCGGTGAGCACGTCGAGCACGGGACCGAAGTTCACGTCGACGCCGAGCCGTCGAAGCTCGCGCGACTCGAACACGCCCTGCTTGTATGGGAATGCCTCGTCGCCCGCCGTTCCGACCGCGAGATTGTCGGGAAAGATCGTGGTGCCCTGTCCGAGCATCACGATGCGCCCGCCCTCGTGATCGGTCGTCACGAGCAGGCGCCGGCCGAGAGCCGACTCGAGGTCGCTCAGCAGCTGGGTGTGCTGCGCGGGCGACTCGAAGTTTCGCCGGTAGAGGATGAGCCCGCCGGCGCGGGTCTCGCGGAAGAGCTTGATATCGGTATCGGTCAGCTTCGGACCTGCCAGGCCGAACACGAGCTGCTCGCCGACGAGTGCTTCGAGGTCTTCTTTCACAGAACGATTATAGGATGCCGCCCCTTTGCCGCCCTCGACCTGCGATGCACGGAAACTGTCAGATCGTTGACACCGACATGCCCCGCCCGCGTGCGTCCGCGCGCGAGAAAGCTCGACAAATCCCGGGGTTTTCGTTTGCGCCGGTTCTGGCATGCCTGCTGCATCGAGTCGTAGGAGCTTATGCGAGGAACACGGCTCGTCGGACGTTTCATGGCCGTCAGCGTGGTCGCGATTGCGCTAGCCTCCGGCGCACAGGCCCAGACGAAGCCTACGGCTCCCCCCAAGCCGGCGGTAAAGGGCGCCTTCGACAAGCTCTCCCTCGGCAACCAGAAGGTGGCCGCCGCCCTCTACTACGCTCAGAGCTCTCGCAGCACGAACGGAGTGACCCCCGCGAGCCGTCGGCTCACCCTCGAGGAGATTTCCTCGAAGCGAGGACGCGGCCAGACGTGGGGCCAGATCTTCCGCGAGCTGAAGGCGCAGGGCCTCGTACAAGAGAAGTCTCTCGGTCAGGTCGTCGCCAGGTATCAGCAGACCCTGGATACAACTCCCGGTCTGCTCGCCAGCGATGCGAGCGGCGGCAGATCGAGCGCCTACGAAGCCGGCGCGAACGGCTCCGAGGGCGGCGCGGTTCATGGTGTCGGCAAGGGAGGGAAGTGATGGACAAGTGGAATCCCTGGAAGATCACGGCGCTCGCCATGGCACTGGTCATGGCGACGGCGCTGATCACCGGGTTGGTCGTGGCCAACTGGTCCGGCTCGAGCCAGGAGGCGGAGCAGAAAGCGCCCGCGAGCCCAAGGCTCGCCCAGCAGCATCCGGGCTCGAAGCCCGCGCCCACGGCGCCTCGCACCGTGCAGGCCGCGCCGGCCGTTCCCACCCAGGAAGTCGTCGACGCCTGTAACCGGTACGCGTCCGCGCAGGTCGGCGAGACGGACAAGACGAAGGAAGTCGTGAAGGACGCCGCCATCGGCGCCGTGGTGGGCGCGGCGGTCGGAGCCGCCGGCGGCGCGATCGCCGGAGGCGGCAAGGGCGCCGGTAAAGGCGCGGCGATCGGCGGTGTGGTCGGCGCGGGCGGCGGCACGCTCTACGGGCTCAACGAGAACAAGAAGAACGACGAGAAGTATCGCGACGCGTACTCGAATTGCATGCGCGCGCGCGGCTATACGGGCTAACGGGCGACGACTCGACCCTCTCCGAGAGCCCCGGTAGACTGGGATTGAAAGGAGGGTGTGATGAGATTTCTAATCGCGATCTTGACCGCGGCGCTGCTCGCAGGCTCGGCCCTGCCGGCTCGCGCGGCTGATGACTCGAAGGTGAAGGCAGCGACCGAGCAGGTTCAGACCGGCGCCAAGAAGATCGGCGACGGCGAGATCGGCCCGGGCACGAAGCAAACGGCCAAGGGCATCGGCAACACGATCGTCGAGGGAGCGAAGTACAGCGGCGCCAAGCTCAAGGACTTCTTCTCGAGGGCCTTCGGCAGCTAGTACATCAGGTACGACGCACGCAGCCGCTTCCAGCGCTCGAGATCGCGCTGCCAGGCGCGCTCGATCGCTGGAAGCGGCGTGCCCCTCTCGATCGCCAGGCGAATCTGGTCCGTCCCGCACAGGATGTCGATCGGCATCTTCTTCTTCTCGAACTCGTACGGCGGGCGTTTCCACGCGAAGCCGCGCGGCGCCAGCCGGCGAGCGACGGCGATCTCGGCCAGCCCGGTCAGGAACGGCTTGAAGCGCCGCGCGTCGGTGACGTGGATCTGGACGCCGTCGCAGAGCTTGTTCGCCCACTTGTGAAACGTCGGTAGGAACCGCGCGGGGCGGAAGCGCACGCCGGGCAGCCGCTCGCGCTCGAGCGCGGCCGCATAGCGGTGAGCATCCAGATACGGCGCGCCGACCCACTCGAACGGCCGCGTCGTGCCGCGCCCTTCGGACAGGTTGGTGCCCTCGATCAGACATCCGCCGGGGTAGACGCGGGCGGTGTCGAGCGTCGGCATGTTCGGCGACGGCGGCACCCAGGGAAGCTCGGTGTCCTCCCAGAGCATCGCGCGCCGCCAGCCCCGCATCGGGACGACCGTGAGCCGGCAGCCGATGCCGTGGCGCTCGTTGAGGTAGCCCGCCAGCTCACCGATCGTCATACCGTGACGGATGGCGAGGGGATAGAGCCCGACGAACGACGCGAAGCTCGGATCCGCCACGTTGCCCTCGAGGAGCGCGCCGCCCAGGGGGTTGGGACGATCGAGCACGACCACGCGCACCCCGCGCTTCGCGCAGGCCTGCATCGCGAGCGCCATCGTCCACACAAACGTGTAGTACCGCGAGCCGACATCTTGAAGGTCGACGACGACCGCGTCGATCTTCTCGAGCATCGCGGGTGTGGGCTCGCGGCGCGCGCCGTAGAGGCTAAAGACCGCCAGGCCCGTCACCGGATCGCGGGCGCCGTCGATCCAGGCGTGATCTTGAGGCGCGCCCCAGAGCCCGTGCTCCGGCGCCAGGAGCCTCCGTACCTTCACCCCGCGCAGATCGCGCAGGAGCGTGACCGCGTGCTCGTAGCGCGAGTCGACCGACGCCTGATGAGTGAGCAGAGCGACCCGCTGACCACGCAGGAGGGACGGCCGCCGCCGGACGAGCACGTCGAGGCCGGATTCGACGAGAGGCACGCTTCGATAGTAGTAGCATGCGGGCGAGATGGCCTCGCGAATCCGCTACGCGCGTCTGGCCACCGAGCGCGCGAACCCGAAGAGCCGCGCGCTCGACCTCTTGCGCCCCCGCGCGATCGCGGCGCTGATGAATCGAGAGGACCGTCGCGCGGTGCTCGCGGTCTATCGCGTGCGGGCGGCGATCGCGTCGGCCGTCGGCCTGATCGTCGGAGCACTTCGCAGCGGCGGCCGCCTGTTCTTCGTGGGCGCGGGCACCAGCGGCCGGCTCGGCGTCATCGAAGCGGCCGAGTGCCCGCCGACGTTCGGGACGCCGCCGCGCCTCGTGCAGGCGATCATCGCCGGCGGCCGCGGCGCGGTCTTCCACTCGCGCGAGGGCGCCGAGGACGACGAGCGG
>DATEMW010000090.1:0-4151 GCA_035275385.1 Candidatus Methylomirabilota bacterium
TCGGCGCGGCAGGCTCGGCGATCACGGCGGTCGGCTTGTCCGCCATCAGCAGGTCTGCAAGAGCGCGCGCAGGCGCGACGCGATCCGCATGAATTCCGGGGTCTCGCGCACGCTGAGCGCTCGCGGGTAAGGCAAATCGCACTCGACCAGCTCGCGCACACGTCCCGGGTTGGTCGCGAGCACGAGGACGTACTGCGAGAGGAAGACGGCCTCGGGAATGCTGTGCGTCACGAACAGGATCGTCGTGCCGGTCTCCCGCCAGATTCTCAGGAGCTCCTCGTTCAACGTGTCGCGCGTGATCTCGTCGAGGGCGCCGAAGGGCTCGTCCATGAGGAGAATGCGCGGCTCCGAGACCAGCGCGCGGGCGATCGCGACGCGCTGGCGCATGCCTCCTGATAGCTCGTGAGGCAGCGCCTCCTCGCGACCGCCGAGGCCGACAAGACGCAAGAGCTCTTCGGGACGGCGCTGCCCTGTGTGATCGCGCTTGCGTGGACCGACCTCGAGCGGCAGCCGGACGTTCTCGAGCGCCGAGCGCCACGGCAGCAGGGTCGCGTCCTGGAACACGAAGCCGAGCTCGCGGTTGAGCCGCGCTCGCTCCGGCGGTCCGCCGAGCACGGTTACCGAGCCCTGCGTGGGCGCGACGAGATCGGCGACCAGTCTGAGCAACGTCGACTTGCCGCAGCCGGATGGGCCGAGGAGGCTGATGAACCCGCCGGGCGGCACCTGGAGCGCGACGTTCTCGAGTGCTACGACCGAGCCGCGCTCGCTCGTGAATCGCACGGTCGCGCCGTCGAGCCTGACCGCGGGCGCGGCGGCGAGACTGGTCATAGGCTTCGCGACCTCGCCTCTTCTACGCGCCGATCTTGGGGCGCGCGGCCGCGGTCGCTTTGAGCACGGAGTCGGTCATCACGTCGGTGACCTTCGGCGCCTGACCCTTGAATTGCTGAAGGTCGCTGTAGACCTGGATCTGCTGCTCCCAGACCGAGGCCTCCATCGTGCCCCAGCCCTTGGCCGCCGTGGTCTTGGTGAAGCTGAAGTTCAGCACGGGCTTGATCGCGTCGAGCTCGGCGTCGCGGTCGAGGTTCGGGTAGGCCTTCACCAGAAGATCCACCGCCTTCTCGGGATTCTGGTACGTGTAGAGCCACCCCTTCGCCGCGGCGCGCGTGAATCCGGCGAGCACGTCGGCGTGCTTCTGAATCGTCTCGTCGGTCGCGTAGTACAGGTTGGCGTAGAGCTGGATGCCGGCGTCCCAGAGCCGCATGTCGATGCGCTCGGTGCCGAGCGCCCGCAAGGCGCTCACGTTCGTGAGCCAGCCGGTGACCGCGTCGACCTGGCCCGTCACGAGCGGCAGCATGTCGCTGCCCATGATCACGACCTGGACGTCGGACTCTTTGATCTTGTGCTTGGTCAGGAGCGCGCGCAGCAGGATCCGCGCGGTGCCCTGCGTGCCGATCCTCTTGCCGACCATGTCTTGCGGCGTGCGGATCGGCTTCTTCGGCAAGGAGAAATACGTGAACGGATGCTCCTGGTAGCCGACGGCGAAGCACTTGACTGGAATTCCGCCGGCGCGCGCGAGCATGAGCGACGGGCTCGACGACAGATTGCCGGCTTGAGCGGAGCCGGCCGCCACGACCGCCACGCCGTCGACGTTGGGCCCGCCTGGCGCAACTTTCAGATTGATCCCTTCGGCCTCGAAGTAGCCGAGGCTTCGCGCCGCGATCTCGCCGATCTGCCCGTTGCTGATGATCCAGCCGAGCTGGAACGTGACCTCGCTGGTCGCGCCGCGCGCGCTCTTCGCGACGGAGACGACGCCGCCGCCGGCGGCCAGTCCGGTGAGCAGCGAAGCGGAGCGGCCGAGCATCTGGCGACGGGTCAGATCCATATTTTTCCTCCTCGAGGCTCCCGCAACCTTAGCCGGTTTCCCCAGAGAAGGAAAGCAGGCGAGGTTCCCTTTGACCTCGGCTCGCGCGTCACCTACGCTTGCCCCGGTGAGCGCCCAGTCGGCCGCCTGTCCTTGCCATCTCGACCCGAGCGTCGAGTACACGGGCCCGCGCGCCGCCTTCGCGACGCTCGGCGGCAGTCCAACGTGGGGCCTCGGCGATCGCTTCCACGAGCTGGCAGCCTCACGCGGCCACACGCGGCTCGGCGTTCACCGTCCGCGCACACCGTACGGTCTCGGGCCCGAGGTCGAGTACTATCGCGCGCCGGGCGGGCGCGAGTTCCTGCGCATTCCGACCTACGGCCAGGTCGTCGACGAGGACCCCGTCCTGCACGCGAGTGAATGGAAGACGTTCTGGATCCTCTGGAAGGCCGGCGTGCGCGTGCTGCTGGTCGGCGGCACCAGCGGAAGCTGCGACTGGCGTCGAACCGCCGCGGACGAGAGCGCCGTGCGGCCGGGCGACTTCGTCCTGCCGAAGAGCTACCTGACGCGCGACACGATGCCGACGGGCCTGCCCGGCACCGAGCTCGAGTTCTGTCTGCCACGCCAGGTCGCGATCATGGACGATCCCTTCTGCCCGCCGCTGGCCGAGGTGCTGCGCGCCGACGCCGAGCGCCTGGGCGATTTCAGATTCCGGCGCGTGCATGGTCCGGAGGCGGGTGTCGTGCTCAACCGCTGGCTCGCCGGCAACGGCTTCGAGTCGCTCGCGACCTGCCGGATGCTCGAGACGACCGGCAAGCAGATCGGCATGCCCATCATCACCGGCGACTGCGTGAGCCCGGTGCTGGCGCGCGTGTGCGGGATGCATCTCGCCTACTATCACGTCGTCGCCAACTGGGGCACGGGCCTCGAGTCCGACGATCCGACGATCACCTTGAACCGGCTCTACATGGAGACCTTGCCGACGGTGGCGGCGTCGCTCGAGCTCGCGTTTCTCGACCGGACGGGTGAGCCGACGAGCTGCCGGTGTCGCGAGCTCTTGCGCGCGCGGCCGCCGGAGTACGCACGGGCGCTGAGCCCGCGCGCGGCACAATGAACACGACGTCCAGGAGGCAGCCTTGAAGACGATCACCCCGGCGATCAAGCAGATCGCGTCCGGCCTGCGGTTTCCCGAGGGTCCCGTGGCAATGAGCGACGGCTCGGTGGTGCTGGTCGAGATCGAGCGGCGCACGCTCTCGCGCGTCACGCCCGACGGCAAGATCCTCGTGGTTGCCACGCTCGGCGGCGGGCCGAACGGCGCTGCGATGGGCCCGAACGGCAAGATCTACGTGACCAACAACGGCGGGCTCAAGTTCATGGACCGCCCGGGCAAGCTGTTCCCGATCGCGCAGGCCGACGACTACAAGGGCGGGCTCATCCAGATCGTCGACCCCGAGACGGGAAAGTTCGAGACGCTCTACGATGCGTGCGACGGCGTGAAGCTGCGCGGCCCGAACGACCTCGTGTTCGACAACGCCGGGGGCTTCTGGTTCACGGACCTCGGCAAGACGCGCGAGCGCGATATGGATCGCGGTGTGGTGTTCTACGCCAAGGCCGACGGCTCGATGATCCGGGAAGCGATCTTCCCGCTCGAGCGGCCGAACGGCATCGGCCTCTCGCCCGACGAGCGCACGCTCTACGTCGTCGAGACGCCGACCGCGCGCTGCTGGGCGTTCAAGCTCTCGGCGCCCGGCCAGATCGAATCCGCGAATGGGCCCTATCGCGGCGAGAAGGGCACGGTCATCGCGGGCCTGCCCGGCTATCAAATGTTCGACTCGCTCGCGGTCGACGGTGAAGGCCACGTCTGCGTCGCCACCTTGATCACCGGCGCGGTCAGCGACATCTGGCCCGACGGCAGCCGCGTCGACCAGTACAAGCTGCCGGACATGATGGTGACCAACGTGTGCTTCGGCGGCCGCGATCTGCGCACGGCGTTCGCCACGCTCTCGATGGGCGGCACGCTCGTGTCATTCGAGTGGCCGCGGCCGGGTCTGGCGCTCAAGCACCTGAACCGGCCATGAGCCTGACCGATCGCTACGGGCTCACACTCTCGACCGCATCGTCCGTGGCCGCGCGCCACTACCAGGACGGGATGGATCGGATGCTCTCGTACGGCTTCGGCGCCGATCAGGCCTTCGCCGCGGCCGTGGCGGCCGACGAGGGATTCGCGCTCGCCCACGCCGGCGCGGCGCTCTTCTCCTTGTTCCAGGGCGACGGCGCCTCCGCGAAGACG
>DATEMW010000091.1:0-5874 GCA_035275385.1 Candidatus Methylomirabilota bacterium
GCGTCGGGCGTCCGCGCGAGCAGGGTCCGGATCAGGGTGAAGACGCCGGTGTACGTCGCGGGATTCGAGCGCGGGGTGCGCCCGATCGGCGACTGGTCGATGTCGATGACCTTGTCGAGATGCTGGGCGCCCTCGATGCGATCGTGGGCGCCGGGCCGGTCCTGCGCCCGGTGCAGCATCGAGGCGAGCGCGCGGTAGAGGATGTCGTTCACGAGCGTCGACTTGCCCGAGCCCGACACGCCGGTCACGCAGGTGAAGGTCCCGAGCGGGATCTTCACGGCCATGCCCTTCAGGTTGTGCTCGCGCGGGTTGTGGATCGTGATGAAATGGCCGGTCCCCTTCCGCCGGGTCTCCGGCACCGGGATCGCGAGGGAGCGCGAGAGATAGCGCCCGGTGAGCGAGCTCGGGTTCGCCATGATCTCGTCGGGCGTGCCGACCGCGACGAGGTGACCGCCGAGCTCACCAGCGCCGGGTCCGAGGTCGACGACGTAGTCCGCGGAGCGGATTGTCTCCTCGTCGTGCTCGACGACCAGTACCGTGTTGCCGATGTCACGCAGCCGCTTGAGCGTGTCGAGCAGCCGCCGATTATCGCGCTGGTGCAATCCAATCGAGGGTTCGTCCAGGATGTAGAGGACCCCGACGAGACTTGATCCTATCTGAGTCGCTAAACGAATTCGTTGCCCTTCTCCCCCGGATAACGTGCCGGCCGGCCGGTCGAGCGTCAGGTAGTCGAGCCCGACGTTCATCAGGAATCCGAGACGCTCCCGGACTTCCTTGAGCACGCGGCGGGCGATCGCCGCCTCGCGCTCGGTCAGGTTCAGCTTCTCGAAGAAGCCGGCGGCTTCCTTGATGGTCTGACGCACCACCTCGGCGATCGAGCGACCGCCGACCTTGACGCCGAGCGATTCAGGTCTGAGCCGCGAGCCCCCGCAGGCCGGGCACGGACGCTCGGTCATGAACTGCGCGACCTCCGCGCGCGCCTCTTCGGAGGACGTCTCGCGGTAGCGGCGCTCGAGCGTCTTGATCACGCCCTCGAACCCGCCGTCGCGCTCGCCGTGCAGGATCACGTCACGGATCGGCTTGCGCAGCTCGGACCAGGGCGTCTCGAGCGAGAACTTGTGGCGCTTGGCCAGGACAGCCAGGGTCTGGCGGAAATACGAGGTCTCGCGGCCGGCCCAGGGCGCCAGCGCGCCCTCCTTGAGCGAGCGCGCCGGATTGGGCACGAGCCGGTCCGGATCGATCTCGTCCCGCGAGCCGATGCCGCCGCACTCCGGGCAGGCGCCGTACGGGTTGTTGAACGAGAACATGCGCGGCGAGACTTCGGGGAACGAGATGCCGCAATCCGCGCACGCCAGCTTCTCGGAGAAGGTAATTGTTGTAGCGGGGGTTGTTGTAGCGGGGCCCTTGAGGCCGGCTCGGGTCGAGGGTGGCCTACTGTGGGCGCGAGCCGGCTCCGCTCCCGCGTTCTTCCCCTCGGCGGCGTCTATTGTCTCGACGGTGACGATGCCGTCGGCCAGACGCAGCGCCGTCTCGAGCGAATCGGCCAGGCGCGAGCCGAGGTTCTCCCGGACGATCAGGCGGTCGATGACCACGTCGATCGTGTGCTTGCGCTTCTTGTCGAGCTCGATCTCCTCGCCGAGCTCGCGCACGACGCCGTTGACCCGCACGCGCGAGTAGCCCTGGCGCTGCAGGTCGAAGAAGAGCTTCTTGTACTCGCCCTTGCGGCCGCGGACGACGGGTGCCAGGACCAGGAGCCGCGTGCCCTGCGGCTGGGCGAGGACGCGATCGACCATCTGCTGCACGGTCTGGGCGGAGATGACCTTGCCGCAGCGCGGGCAATGCGGAATGCCCACCCGCGCGAAGAGCACGCGGAGGTAGTCGTAGATCTCCGTGACGGTGCCGACGGTGGACCGCGGATTCTTCGAGGTGGTCTTCTGCTCGATCGAGATCGCGGGCGAGAGCCCCTCGATCGAGTCCACCTCGGGCTTCTCCATCTGCTCGAGGAACTGCCGCGCGTACGCGGACAACGATTCCACGTAGCGCCGCTGGCCCTCGGCGTAGATGGTGTCGAAGGCGAGCGACGATTTGCCCGAGCCCGAGAGCCCCGTGATCACCACGAGCTGATCGCGCGGGATCTCGAGGTCGACGTTCTTGAGATTGTGCTCGCGGGCGCCCCTGACGACGATCCGATCACTAGCCATGGCGCCTCATTATAAGGCTCGGCTCCACCGGGTGGGGATCTCGCGCTGCAATCAGCGCCGCGAGGCCGCGACCTCCCATGCCCGGGTCGCGGCCCACGCGAGGGGCACCGCGGCGAGTACGGGATAGGCGCCGATCACGCCGGCCCATACCGGCAGGCGAGTGCCGAGCATCCAAAGGCCTGCGAAGACGATCACGCCCACGACCGAGCCGACCAGCTTGGTCGCAGGCTCGCCGTCAGCGAGGCGAGCGCCCAAGGTGGCCGACGCCGCCAGCCCGAGGCCGACGACGAGCGCGCGCGAGGCCTCGCCGCCCCACAGACTGGCGGCACATGCGGCGATGAGGAACACGCGCATGATCGGCCGGGTGAGCCCGGTGCGTGACCTGGGCGCGTCCGAGGCGCTCTGCGCGCGGCGCAGCGCCCGGCCGAGGACGTCGCGCAGCGCCAGTGCCGTCGCCGCGAAGAGCACCAGCAGCACGGCGGCGCCCAGCGCGCCGAGCACCCGGCCGCGCGGCCCGGGGACGATCGCGGCCGGCAGGTCGAAGGTCGCCGCGAGGGCCGGTACACCGATCGAGAGCCCCGGCGCGGCGTAGGCGCCGAGCACGCCCAGGCACAACGCGGAGAGCACCAGCACCAGCAAGAGCCCGGACCCCGCGTACACGGTCGTGGCGCCGAGCGCCGGCCGGGAGCCCACGAGCGCGAGCGCGCCGCCCACCAGGGTGACCATCAATCCCAGCGTCTCGAGCACGGCGCCGAGGCCGCCTCGCTCGGGAGGGTCGGCCCACGCCACACCCGATGCCGGGGCGCCCGGGATGCGCTTGCCGGCCTCGAACCTCACGCGGGCGCCCGCGTCGAGCACCAGGCGATCGCCGGCGCGAAGCGAGAGCGTCTCGCCCGGATGCAGCTGCCACTCGCGGAGCCGACCGGGCTCGACCACGCGGTACGTCGCAAAGCTCAGCGCAGTGACCCGGTGGCCCTCGGTGAAATCGAGCGCGGTCGGGCGGGCGAGCGTCCGGCCCTCGGTGACCCAGGGACTTCGCTCGCCGAAGGTGAGCGCCGGGCGCGATGCAACCTCGCGCCACGCGCCCCATGGGGAAACCGCCAGGGTCACGGCGATGACCGCCACCAGCGCGACGAATCCCAGAGCGCTCGTGTAGAGCAAGGTGAGCCCGCCGCCGCGGATAGCGACGCGGTAGAGGCGCGCCGCGAGGTCGCGGTCGACACCGGCTCGCCCGGCGCTCTTCGGCTGCCGCCGCGCGCCGCCGTCGGCGGTATGCGCGAGCTCGACGGTGAGCAGCGCGACGACCGTGGCGAGCGTCGCGGTGGCCCAGCGCGGGAGGCCGAGCAGGCCGGCGACGTCGGCGAACAGGAGCAGATTCGCCCACAGCATGAAGCCGAGCCCGGCACCGACCGCCAGGGTGGCGATGACGTTGGGGCGCTCGTCGCTGCCGGCCGTCGGGCACAGAAACGCGATCAGCGGCGCCACGAACGCGCTGAGCGCGAGCGCCGGCGCGTCCGGCCCACCGGCGAGCGCGCGCGCGGCGACCAGGGCCAGCAGGACAGGAGACGTCCAGGCGGCGATCGCGAGGACGGTCGCGCGATGCGAGGCCGAGCCGGAACGCGGCGCGCGACCCTGGGTGCTCACCACCAGCAGGACGGCGGCGACCGGAGCGGCCAGCGCCGCGTACCACCAGAAGAGACCGACGCCGAGGATTCGCAGAGCGCCGGGATTGCCAGGCGAAAACATCAGCGCGAGCGCGCCGGCGAGCAGACCGAGCAGGCCCGCGACCCCGACCCGGCGCGGGGCGGCGATCGGCATCGCGCGATTATAGCTGTTCCCCCGCCGCGCCCGGAACCGGTATGCTGTCACGGAACATCGAAAGCGCGGGGCAGAAGCCGCGAGCGGTTGATCGGCGAGCGGAGTGCGCCGGGTCGCACGACGGTTGACCGGGCGCGCGGAGCCGGCTCGCAGGACGGTTGACCGGGCGGACCGGAACCGGCTCGCGGGACGAACGGTTGACCGGGCGAGCGGAGCCGGCTCGCAGGACGGAACGGTTGACCGGGCGAGCGGAGCCCGCTCGCGGGACGGTTGACCGGGCGGACCGGAGCCGGCTCGCACCTGAGGCAGGCCACCCTCGGTCCAAGCCGGCCTCACGGACCCCGCTACAACGGAGATTCTCGTGCCTGACAAGATCGCCAGAGTTGTAGTAGTGACCGCCCACCCCGACGACTCCGAGTTCGGCGCCGGCGGAACTATCGCGAAGCTCGTCAGGGACGGCTGCGAAGTCAGCTATGTGATCGTGACCAACGGCAACAAGGGCTCGGGCGATCGCACGATGACCTCCGAGCGGCTGGCGCGGATCCGGGAGGAGGAGCAGCGCAACGCGGCGCGCACGCTCGGCGTGTCGAACGTCGACTTCCTCGGCTACCCGGACTGCGAGGTCGAGGACACGCGCGAGCTCCGGCGCGACGTCACCCGCGAGATCCGGCGGCGCCGGCCCGATCTCGTGATCACGATGAACCCGCACCGCACCTACAACCTCGGCGGCTCGCACCGCGACCACCGCACGGTCGCCGGCGTCACGCTCGACTGCGTCTATCCTCTGGCGCGCGATCATCTGTCGTTCCCGGAGCTGATGCCGGAGTTCGAGCCGCACAAGGTACTCGAGATCCACCTGATGCAGTGGGAGAACCCTCACCTGGTGGTCGACATCACCGACGTGATGGATCTCAAGCTCAAGGCCCTGGCCTGCCACGCGAGCCAGTTCGCCGACTTCGCCGGGGTCGAGAAGCGCATTCGCGAGCGCGCGGCCGAGCTCGGCAAGCCGAAGGGCTACGCCTACGCGGAGACGTTCGATCGAGTGGTCATGGCGCGATGAGCCGGTACGGACCGGCGCTCGTGAGCGTGCTCCTGTGCGTTGGCGCCATCGCCGGCTACTACGCGTTCCTGCGCGTGCCGGCGATCCGCAATCACCCCGCGCTCTATCTCGTCGCGTTCGCGATCGCGGCGGTGATCGCCGGCGCGGCCACGTGGCAGGCCGCGCGCTGGCCGAACCTCGCGGCGCTCGGCCTCTCGGTGGTCTTGCTGATCCTCGGCGGGTACTTCAACTTCGTGCTCGCGCGCGTGCCGTCCAGCCCCGTGGCGCTGCGCGTCGGCGAGCCGGCGCCGGACTTCACCTTGCCCGACGCGGCGGGCGCCCCGGTGAGCCTCGCATCGTTCCGCGACCGCACGCCCGTCGTGCTCGTCTTCTATCGCGGCTACTGGTGACCGTTCTGCGTCGCGGAGCTCCAAGGTCTTGGAGCCGTGCTGACCGAGCTCGGTGACGAGGGCGTCCAGATCCTGGCGATCAGTCCCGATCCGAACGAGAGAAGCCAGGAGCTGGCTCAGAAGCTCCACGCCCGCTACCGATTCCTCACGGATAACGATCTCGCGGTGACGCGCAGCTACGGCCTGCTCCACGCCCACGGCGGCCACAAGGGTCAGGACGTCGCGCGACCGACGACGGTCGTGATCGATCGGCGCGGCATCGTGCGCTGGCTCCAGCTCGCGGACAGCATTCAGGTCCGGCCCGACCCCGCCGACGTCGCCCGCGCCGTCCGACAGCTCGGCTCATGACCGACCTCGGCGCGAGCGTTCGGCGGGTCCAGGACGCGCTTGCCGCGGCCGGCGGCGG
>DATEMW010000092.1:0-9321 GCA_035275385.1 Candidatus Methylomirabilota bacterium
GATCCGCCGCCTGCATGGGTCGAGTCACGACGTCTGCGTCCCGAGCGACCACGGGCGACGCGAACGAGCCGTAGCGCGCGCCGGCCGCGAAGCCGAGCCGCTCGTAGACCGGACGGCCCGCGTCGGTCGCAAGCAGCTGCACCGCGCCGACCGCGCGGTCGCGCAGCCAGGCGATCGCCGCTTCGGTCAGGCGCGCGCCGAGGCCGCCGCGCTGCTGACCCGGCCGCACGACGATGCCGTGCACCCATCCCGTGGCCGGCGCGCCGGGGAAGATGGTGGCGCCGCCCGTGCCGACGATCTCGCCGTCGACTTCGGCGACGAACAGCGCGGTGTCCGCGCGTGCCGCGTAGTAGTCGAACAGCACGCGGCGGCCGGTCCATCCGACGGCGTCGTTCGCGGCCAGGGCGCCGTCGAGATCGGCGGCGCGAAATCCGCGGACGGTCGCCGTACGCGACGCTTCGGGTCGAGCCACGACGTGCACACTACGACCTCGATCTCGTGTCCGCAAGAACGGCGGCTCAGGCGAGCAGGACGATCTGGCCGGTGGTGCGCCGCGCCTCGAGATCCCGGTGTGCCCGCCGGTGAGCAGTTTCGCCTTCTCGGCGAACGCATAGCTGCGCGTCACGATCGGATGCTCGCACCCGTTCGCGTGCGCGAGCTCCGCCCTGGCGTCGCTCGACACCCTCCCGATCGCGCACCGAGCGCCTGGGCCCACTGGCAGAGCAGCAAACCCACGCCGGCCGCCGCGTGGACCGACGTTAGCCGCTCGGCTCTGACCGCGGTCTCCTCTACAATGGGCGCCATGCCGACGTGGGCGTGGGCGGTGCCCCTCATCGCGGTCGCGCTGCTCGTCGTCGCCCTCGTCTTCGGCGCCGGCATCGTCGTGACGCTGCTGTGCGCGGGTGCGCTGATCGGCGCCGTGATCGCGTCCGTGCACCACGCCGAGGTCATCGCGCACCGGGTCGGCGAGCCCTTCGGCACGCTCGTGCTGGCGATCGCGGTGACCGTCATCGAGGCCTCGCTGATTCTCTCGATGGTGATCGCCGGCGGAAGCGAGCAGGCCCGGCTGCCGCGCGACACGATCTACGCCGCGCTGATGATCATCCTGAACGGCGTCGTCGGGATCTGCCTGCTCGTGGGTGGCCTGCGTCACGGTGTGCAGTGGTTCCACGTCGAGGGCGCCAACTCTGGGCTCGCCGCGCTGTTTCCGATGGCCACGCTCTCGCTGGTGCTCCCGACCTTCACCACTACCACGCCGGGCGGGACGTACAGCGGCGGGCAGCTCGCCTTTGCCGCGACGGCGTCGATCGCGCTGTGGGCCGTCTTCGTGTTCGTTCAGACCGTGCGACACCGCGACTACTTCCTGCCGCCGGTCGACCCCGGGAATCCCGAGATCCACGCGGAGCCGCCGTCGACGCGTCAAACGTGGCTGAGCTTCACGCTGCTCCTGATCTCCCTCGTCGCGGTCGTCGGGCTGGCGAAGGTTCTCTCGCCCGCGATCGAGCGCGCGGTGGACGCGGCGGGCGCGCCGAAGAGCCTGATCGGAATCGCCATCGCCATGCTCATTCTGGCGCCGGAGACGGCGGCGGCGGTACGTGCCGCGCGCGCCAACCGGCTGCAGACCAGCATGAACCTGGCGATCGGCTCGGCCCTGGCGAGCATCGGGCTCACGATCCCGGTCGTGGCCGCGGCGTCGGTCGTGCTGGGCATTCCGCTGGTTCTCGGCCTCGACGAGCCGAAGGACATCGTCATGCTGGCGCTGACGTTCGTCGTGAGTGCCGTGACGCTGGCCGCGGGACGCACGCACGTGATGCAGGGCGCGGTCCACCTGGTGATGTTCGCGGCGTACCTGTTCCTCGCGTTCGTGCCGTAAATCGCCCGGACGGGCGTGAGGGGCTTACGCCGACAATTTCCGCTGCATCAATGGTGCAATCATCCCGAGCCCGGCGGACACGACCAGCACGAGGAACGCCGCCAGCCCCGACGAGTACCATTTTTCGAATTGGGCGAACGGCGTATTCGGCAGCGCGAACGTCCACGCAAAGCGTCCGACCGGCACCCCGTTGACGGTGAGCGGGCCCACGGCTGCGATCGCGCTGACGTAGAGCGTGAGCACCTCGGTTGGAATGTACGTGGTCAGCGTTTGAAGCGCCGTGTTCGGACTGTTCGCCGGAGTCGCCGGCGCGGCTGCCGGAGTCGGTGGCGCACCCGCCGGCTCGGGCGGTGTACCCGCCGCGTGCGCAATCTCGGTCAGATTCCGCGGCACAGAGCTAACCGGCGCGAAGTCGTGCCGACGGGCGAGCGCAGCGTTGGTCAGAGCGTTAATGCTCATAGCGTGGTCCTCCTCTGTGCTGCCAATAGTTCCCTACATGGGACAGTCGTGGAGCTGTCCAGATGAGTCAAGAGCAGGACTGTAGACTTTTGGGACGAGAGTGGCTCAGTCCGATGCACTCGAGCCCTGGGAGATCGGCTTCGCGAAGCGTTTGGCTCGCGCCAGGCGGACGAGCGGCGGCCCGAAGAGCGCGGCGGCGGCGAGGATCAGGATCGTCCCCGCCAAGGGCCGCGCCACGAGGTCGATGACGCTGCCCTGGGTGAGGAAGAGCGCCTGGCGCAAGGTCTTCTCCATCATCGGGCCCAGCACCAGCGCCACCACCAGCGGCGACGGGTCCACGCGGAGCTTTCGCAGCGCATAGCCGAACACGCCGAAGACGACGAGCACCCAGAGGTCCAGAAAGCTGTTGCTCAGGCTGAAGGCGCCGACGAGGCAGAGCAGCAGCACGAGCGTCGCGAGGATGTGCTGCGGCAAGCGCAGCACCGACACGAAGAGGCCCACCAGCGGCAGGTTCAAGATCAGCAGCATGAGGTTGCCGATGTACATGCTGGCGACGAAGCCCCAGAAGACTTCCGGCCGCTGGCTGATCATAAGCGGCCCCGGCTGCAGGCCGTGAACCACGAGGGCGCCGAGCAGGATGGCCGTCGCCGGCGAGAAGGGGATGCCCAGCGACAGTAGCGGCACCATCGCGCCGGCGGTGGCGCCGTTGTTGGAGGCCTCCGGCCCGGCCACGCCCTCGATCATGCCGGTGCCGAACTTCTCCGGCGTCTTCGACATCTTCTTTTCGAGCGTGTAGGAGATGAACGTCGACAGCACCGCGGCGGGGCCGGGGACGAGCCCGGTCAGAAAGCCGACGACCGAGCCGCGGGCGATCGGCATCGTCGAGCGCCGCCATTCTTCCCGCGTCGGCAGGAGCTCGCGGAGCTTCACCTTGGCGATCTGCGTCTTCGCGATGCCTTCTTCCGCGAGCAGCAGCACCTCCGCGACGCCGTAGATGCCCATGATGACCGGCACCAGCTCGATGCCCTGCGCGAGCTGCACGGAGCCGAACGTGAACCGCCGCAGGGCGGAGATCGAATCCATCCCGACGGTGCCCAGCGCCAGGCCGAGAGCGACCATCACGAAGGCATTGAGGATCGACCCGCCCGACAGCCGCGAGAGCAGCAGAAGCCCGGCGAGCGTGATCGCGAAGTATTCGGGCGGCCCGAACTGGATCGCGACGTCGGCGAGCCAGCTCGCCGCCAGCATGATGCCGATCACTCCCACCGTGCCGGCGACGAACGAGCCGACGGCCGCGACCGTGAGGGCGGCGCCGGCACGCCCTCTTCGCGTCATCTGGTAACCGTCGAGCAAGGTGACGACCGAGCCGGCTTCGCCGGGAACATTGACCAGGATGGACGTCGTCGAGCCGCCGTACATGGCGCCGTAGTAGATGCCGGCCAGCATGATCAGCGCGGTGGCGGGATGCATCGCGAACGTCGACGGCAACAGCAGCGCCATGGCGCCGACCGGCCCGATGCCCGGCAGCACGCCGACGATCGTGCCGACCAGGACGCCGACGAAGCAGGCGAACAGATTGGTCGGCAACAGCGCGACCGAGAACCCGTAGGCGAGGCCCTCGAGCGGTCCCATCCGTCAGCTCACCAGGGCCCGCGCGGAAGCGGCACGTCGAGCAGCGCCGCGAAGATCCCGTACGAGCTGGCGGAGCTCAGCACACCCGTGATCAGCGCGGTCGTCCAGCGCGCGCCGAGATAGCGCAGGACGACGGCGACGAACGCGAATGCCGCCGCCGGGTAGCCGACCCACGGCAGGCAGAGGCAGAACGCCACCAGGGCCGCGACCGAGATCACCACGCGGCGGCGGGAGGCGTGGTCCAGCTCGACGACCACGGCGCTGCGCACGCCCCGGAACGCGCTCGCGGTCGCCGCCAGCGCGACGACGACCGCGAACATGGCGATGATGACGGGATAGAAGCCCGGGCCCGGCCGGGCGGCCGTCCCGAACGGCAGCCGGAGCGCCAAGGTCAGGTAGACGCCGACGACGACCAGCAGGACGAGAGGAACGGCTCGCGCCAGCACCTATTTCTTGATCATCCCGAGGCGCTTGAGCACGTCGTTCCACTCTTTCTGCTCACGCACGAGCTCCTGGCGCAGCTTGTCGCCGCTCTTGTAGTCGATGTCGACCCCGCGTGACTTCATGAGCGCGACGAACGACGGTTCCTCCAGCGCGGCCTTCGCCGAATCGTGCAGGATCTTCAGCGCCTGACGTGGCGTGCCCTTCGGCGCCGTGAGCACGAACCACGTGCCGATCCCGTCCCCGAGCGCCGCTTCCTTGCCCGTCGGCGCGTCCGGAAAGAACGGATGCCGCTGTGGGCTGGCGACTGCCAGCACGCGGAGCTTCTTGGCGTCGACGAGCGGCTTCACCTCTCCGGGCTGCGCCATGGCGGCATCGATGTGTCCACCGAGGAGCGCGGGGCTCGTCTCGCCCCAGCCGGAGAACGGCACCGGGGTCGTCTTGAAGTTGCCCGGGACCTGCCACCGCTCGAGTGTCAGATGGCTGATCGTTCCCTCACCGGGCGTGCCGACGCGGAGCTTGCCGGGGTTCGCTTTCGCGGCGGCGACGAATTCCTGCACCGTCTTCCACGGCGCGTCCGCCTTCACGGTAAGCAGCGTGAAGAAGCTGATCGTGTTCAGGATGGGCTCGTAGTCGTCCGGCGTCTTGTAGGGCAGCTCGTTGAGCTGCGGATGAATCACGAGGGTCGAGTTCGGCGCGAGGATGACGGTGTAGCCGTCGGGCTTGGCCTGCGCGACTTCGGCCATCCCGACGGAGCCGCCGCCGCCCGGTCGGTTCAGCACGGCGACGCCCTTCGTGAACGTCTTCTTCATCGACTCGGCCATCGGGCGCGCGACGATGTCGACCATGCCGCCGGCCGGGTAGGCCGCCACGATCGTCAGAGGCCGCTCGGGGTATTCGGCGGCTGCGGGCGCCGCCAGCCCGAGTAGCAATGCCGCGAGAAGCGCGAATGGAAGCATGCGTGTCCTCCCTTTCGGATGGGAATCCCGGACCGCACAATACCTCAAGACCGCTGGTGGCGGGGAGCGAACCCTACCGGATGGCTCCCGACTTCCTCAGGCCGGCGATGTCGTCGAGCGTCAGCCCGGCCTCGGTCAGGACGGCATCGGTGTGCTCGCCGAGCGCGGGCGCCGGTGTCCGGATGCCGCCGGGCGTCCGATCGAAGCGAATCGGCGTGTCGAGCGTGCGGAAGCGCCCCGCGCGCGGATGCTCTTGCTCGACGATGAGACGGCTCGCGACGATCTGCGGATCGCGCGGGATGTCGGCATAGCGATTGACCGGCGCACAGAGGACGTCGTGAGCCTCCAGGCGCGCCATCCAGTCGGCCACGGTGCGTGACCGAAAGATCGGCGCGAGCTGCGCGGTCAGCTCGGCGCGGCGCTGCAGCCGGTCGGCGCGCGTCGCGAAGCGCGGATCGCGGGCGAGAGCCGCATTCTCGATCGCGTCGCAGAACGGCGCCCACAGGCGGTCGAGCCAGACCGCGACGTAGACCCATCCGTCGGATGCCTCGAAGGCCTGAAAGGGCACGATATATGGATGGCCGCTTCCCCAGCGGCCAGGCTCCTCGCCGGTCGCCAGGAAGATCGAGAGCCGCGCGGCGTGCGCGAAGATCGTCCCCGCGAGCAGCGAGACGTCGACGCGCTGGCCCTCGCCGGTGCGCTCGCGGTGCAGCAGCGCGGTGAGAATGCCCTGGCCGGCCATTACCGCGCCGATCGTGTCGAGCACCGGCGCCCCGCACAACACGGGGGGCCCGTCGGGCTCACCCATCACCGCCATGAGCCCGCCCATCGCTTGCACCAGCATGTCGACACCCGGCTTGTCGTGCCACGGCCCGTCGGGGCCGAACGCCGAGAGCGAGCAATACACGAGCCGGGGATTGAGCCGTGCCAGGCGCGGCCAGTCGATGCCGAGTCGCTCGGCAACGCCGCCGCGGTACGCCTCGATCACGACGTCCGCGCGCGCCGCCAGCCGGTCGAAGGCCGCGCGACCCTCGGGCCGCGCGAGGTCGAGCGCAACGCTGCGTTTGTTCCGGTTGACGGTCAGAAAGACCGCGCTCTCGCCGCCGAGCTGAGTCCCGTAGGCGGTGCGCGAGGCGTCGCCGCCCGTCGGCTGCTCGATCTTCACGACGTCCGCGCCCATGTCGGCGAGATACATGCCGCAGGCGGGCCCCGCGATCAGATGGGCCAGCTCGAGCACTCGGTATCCGGTCAGGGGCAAGGTCGTCATCGCGGCTCGGTCGGCATACATGCTACCTTTTTGCCGGGGACTCGTGAACGGCGGTGTCACCCACGTCGATGAGGAGATCGCGATGACGGCCGGCAAGACTCCCGTGATGGATGCGCTCGTCGACTTCGTGCTGGGCCTCGAGCTGGCGGCGGTGCCGCCGGCCGTGATCGAAGCCGCGAATCGCTCGATGACCGACTGGCTCGGCACCGCGATCCGCGGATCGATCGAGCCGCTCGCCGACGCGCTCGCGACGGTGATCGCCGCGACGGGCGGGGAGCCGCAGGCCACGGTCGTCGGCCGCGGCCGGCGCACGAGTGCCTTGCTGGCCTCGCTCGCCAACGGCGCCCAGTGTCACGCGCTCGACTTCGACGACACGCATCTGCCGGCGGTCCTGCACGGCTCGGCCGCCGTCGCGCCGGTCGTGCTGGCGCTCGCGGAGTGGCAGCATGCCTCGGGCGCCGACGCGCTCACCGCGTTCATCGCCGGCTTCGAGCTCGAGACGCGTATCGGCCGCGTGATCGGCAAACGGCTGACGGAGCGCGGCTGGCACGTGACCGCGACGATCGGCACGTTCGGCGCGGCGGCGGCCGCCGGCCGCATGTTGGGGCTCGACGCGCGCCGGCTCGCGCATGCGCTCGGCATCGCCGGGACGCAGGCGGCCGGGCTCACGCAGTCCTTCGGCACGATGGCCAAGCCGCTCCATCCCGGCAAGGCCGCGATGAACGGGCTGCTGGCCGCGTTGCTCGCCCGCGAGGATTTCACCGGATCCACCGCGATGCTGGACGCTCCCGACGGCCTGGCCGGGACCTTCCTCGGCGTCAGCGATCTCGGCCGCGCTGCCGAAGACTTTGGTAAGCGCTGGGAGCTGACCCACAACAGCACGAAGTACTACGCGGCGTGCCATCTGACGCACGCGACGATCGACGCCGGCCGCGCGATCCGCGCGCGCACGCCGCTCGCCGCCGACGCGATCGAGAGCGTGCGCTGCCGGGTGCTCCCGCTCACGCTCAAGGCCGCCGACCAGCGCGATCCGAAGACGCCGCTCGAGGCGAAGTTCAGCGTCCGGTTCTGCGCGGCGATGGCGCTCGTGCGCGGCGACGCCGGCGAGGCCGAGTTCAGCGAGGCGAGCATTGCCGATCCGGCCGTCGCCAGGGTGATGGCGCGCGTCACGCCGGAGGGCGACGATTCGATCTCGATCACGGCCGCGCACATGTCGGTACGGCTGACCGACGGCCGCGTGATCGAGGAGCGCATCAGCGCCGCGCGCGGGACCCCGGACAATCCGGGCACGCGGGACGATCTCGAGGCGAAGTTCCGGCGGCTCGCCGGCACGGTCCTGCCGGCTCCGCGCGTCGCCGCGCTGACGTCGGCGATGCGGGGCTTCGCGGAGGCGAAGGACGTCGCGGAGATCGCCGCGCTGGCCGCCGGACCGGCCTGACGCGCAGGAGTCAGCGTCAGCCTGCTCGACGTCGGACTAGCAACACGGTGTACAGGCTTCTCATAAGCTCGCTGGTGCTCGCGATCCTGTGGGTAGGTTCCGCTGAGCGGCCTGCCTTAGCCGGCGAAAGCGACCGGGCGATGACCATCACCGTCGTGCCTCGATCAGAATCCGGTGCTTTCCGCGACACCACGCTCGTGTACCTCGACGGACCGATCGACGCCGGCGCGCCCGACCGGCTGTCCGGAGCACTCGACGGCCTCGACGGCAAGATCGCGGTCTGGCTGAATTCTCCCGGAGGCAACCTGTTCGCCGGGATGCAGATGGGCCGGACCATTCGCCGGCACGGCGCATGGACCTACATCATCGATCACCGCACGCTGCGTCCCGGGGAATGCTACAGCGCATGCGGCCTCACGTTTCTGGGCGGCGTCTATCGATTCAACGACAATGGCGGGCGCTACGGGGTTCATCGCGCATCGCTGACCGGCGATCCAGCGAGCAACGAGCCGGGTCTGCAGCAACACTTCAATGTGGCGATCGAAAGCTATCTTCGCGAGATGGGGATCGATGCTCGTCTGCTCGACCTGTGGATGAAGGCAGCGCCCGACCAGATGTATCTGCTTTCCCGGCCGCAGGCGAAGGATCTCGGGGTCGTCAACAACGGGAGAAAGCCACCGGAGTGGAGCGTCGGGGAGCTCTCGGGCGGCACGCGGCTCATAGGTCGGCAGACGACGACCGACGGATCGAGCAGCGTGTTCTTCTCATGCGATGAGAAGCAGACCGTGTTCGGTTCGGTCTACGAAGCCGCGAGTGTCGGCGAGCCCGTCTCGGCGCCGGGATGGCGTCACGTGCTGACCATCGACAGCGCCAAGGACGTCCCGGTAACCCCGCTCGCGATGTCGAGCGAAGACGGCGTCGTCCGCTGGACGTTCATCGTGCCGGCGCGTGTGGTCCGCCTCGCGATGTCCGCGACGCGGATCGGGCACCGGACGACGCCGCCGGGCGATCGCTCGGCCTCGATCGGCTCCGGCGTCGACATCGACGATCGATCCGGGCCGCTCGTCAGGCGTTTCCTGCGCGGCTGCCTTTCCGAGCGGGCCAGATAGCGGTGGCCGGGCGCTCGGCTTCCGCATTGTGTTGGCCGAGGCCGGTCGGTATCCTAGCGGCAGCAACCAAACGATTGGTCAACTACTCGAAGCGGACGAAAAGGGCGTGACCATGGCGAAGCCGATCATCTCCGCCGACTCGC
>DATEMW010000093.1:0-29280 GCA_035275385.1 Candidatus Methylomirabilota bacterium
CCGGGCACCGAGCGCAGCACGTCTTCGACGGTCTCGAAGTGGTAGCGCTGCACGTCCTCGCCGGGGATGACCGTGACGGCGGCGCCGAGCTGCTCGGCGCGGGTCTCGAGCTTGGTGGCGCTTATCACCACGGGATCGAGCACGCTCGGCGGCGGCTCCTGCGCCCCGAGCATTCCCGCCGGCATAAACACAATCAACAACAGCAACAGTCGGACGATCCAGAGCATGAGGCTTCACTCCTTCTTCCGCGAAAGGGTTGGAAGCTGTCGGTCCGGAACAGGTCTCCTGACTCGTGGATCGCCGCGCGCGCCCAGCCTTCCCGTCCGCGCCGATGCGGACAGTGGCAACCCCGGGCGCTTGCTCCCCACTCACAGTGGCGGGTCCGTGCCGGAATCGGCGTTGTCGCGCCTTACCGGCTTCCCTTGATCCGGAGCGAGTTCTCTCGAAGGGCTACCGCGTGTCTCGCACCTCCTTCCACGTGAGCCTGACGACCGGCCGCCGCGTCGTCTCGCTCTTGTCGACCACCACCTCGCAGCCGTAGACCGCGGCCAGCAGCGCCGGGTCGAGCACCGCCTCCGGCGCGCCGAGCGCCGCCGCGCGGCCGGCACGGAGCAACAGGAGCCGATCGCACACCTCGGCGGCCAGGTTGAGGTCATGGGAGACGAGCAGGATGCCCATGCCGCGCTCGCGGTTCAGGCGCCGCAGCAACGTCGCGGCCTCGACCTGGTACCGAAGATCCAGATGCGCGGTCGGCTCGTCGAGGACCAGAAGGCGCGGCTCCTGCGCGAGCGCCTTCGCGATGACCGCGCGCTGGCGCTCGCCGCCGCTCAGGTGCTCGAGCGGCAGGTCGGCAAGCTCGCGCACGCCGGTCGCCTCCATCGCCTCGCGGGCGACCGCGTGATCGCGCGCGCTCTCGAAGTAGCGCCCCGGATCGTGCGGATAGCGCCCCATCAGCACGAGCTCGCCCACCGTGAACGGAAACTGCGGCACGGTGCCCTGCGGCACGACCGCGACCCGCCGGGCGAGCTCGGCGCGGCTCATTCGCCGGACCGGCACACCGTCGAGGCGCACTTCACCGGCGTCCGGCTCCAGCACGCGCGTGAGCAGGCGAATCAGGGTGGTCTTGCCCGAGCTGTTGGGTCCGATCACGCCCACGATCTCGCCCGGCGCGATCTCGAGCGTGAGCCCGGCGAGCGCGAACGGGCGCTCGCGCCGCTCGGCCGAAGCCGGATACGCGAAGCTCACGTCGCGGAGCTCGGCCAGCATCAGAGGTTGGGCCGGTAGCGGGTGCGCAAGAGATAGATGAAGAACGGCGCGCCGAAGAACGACGTGATGACGCCGACCGACAGCTCGGCGGGCGCGACGATGCTGCGCGCGACGGTGTCGGCGAACAAGAGGAAGATCCCGCCGCCGACCAGCGCCGCCGGCACCAGCAGCCGGTTGTCCGAGCCGAGCAGGATCCGCAGCACGTGCGGCACGATCAACCCGACGAACCCGATCGGGCCGACGAACGCCACGACGCTGGCAGTGAGGAGTGCCGCGGCCAGGAAGATCGTCAGCTTGAGCCGGTCGGCGGCCACGCCGAGCTGCTGCAGCGACTCCTCGCCGAGCGCCATTAAATTCAGCTCGCGCGCGTGCGTCACCACGAGCGCGAACCCGACGGCGGCCAGGCACGCGAACAACGCCAGGGCACCGGACGGGATCGGCGCGAGGTTGCCGAGCAGCCAGTGCACGACGCCGCCCAGCCGGTTGAAGTCGAGCAGCGAGATCACGACGGTGATCGCCGACGAAAAGAAGATGCCGACGATCACGCCCGCCAGCAGCAGGGTCTGGATCGAGAGCCCGCGCCCGAACGCGGCGATCACGTAGACCGCGCCGGCCGCCAGGAGCGCGCCGGCGAACGCGAAGGCGGTGAGGCCGAGCGCCTCGCGCAAGGTCAGCCCCAGACCGAAGCTTTGTCCGATCACCACGCCGAACGCGGCGCCGGCCGAGATGCCGAGCACCGAGGGCTCGGCGAGCGGGTTGCGCGTGAGCGCCTGGAAGGCGACGCCGGCGACCGCGAGCGCGCCGCCGGCCAGCACGGCCGCCACGATCCGCGGCAGGCGGATCGACAGGGTCACGACACGCTCGATCGATTCCGGCGCGGCGCGGCCCGACAGCGCGGACACGACGGCGCTCGGCGAGAGGTGCGCGCTGCCGAGGAAGAGCGAGGCGACGACGGCGACGACCAGCGCCGCCGTGAGCACCGAGAGCACGAGCGTGAGCCGGCGGATCGGGCTCAGCGGAAGGCCTCCGGGTGTATCGCGCGCGCCAGCTGCTCCAGGCCGTCGACGAAGCGCGGCCCGTAGCGATGCATCAGATCGCCGTTGACCGAGATGAGCCGGCCGGACTTCACCGCGGGCAGCGA
Source organism: Candidatus Methylomirabilota bacterium (assembly GCA_035275385.1). GTDB lineage: Bacteria > Methylomirabilota > Methylomirabilia > Rokubacteriales > CSP1-6 > AR31. The sequence goes on from DATEMW010000093.1 coordinate 2,408, forward strand.
GGCGAGCCGCCGCCATTTCTCGACCTCGACGGCCCCGGTGCCGGCGCCGTGATTGGCGAGCAGGATCACCTCGGGGCTCCTGGCGACCGCGGCCTCGAGGCTGTAGCGCGGCCACGCGTCCGGGTCGTCGGCCGTGAGCGACTGGCCGCCGGCGATCTGGATGAGCTCGGTCACCAGCGCGCCGCGGCCGGGCACGATGAGCGGCTCGGGCCACAGCACGTACAGAACACGCGGGCGAGCGTGCGGCCCCACCGCTTTCTTCACCGCCTCGACCCGCTGCTCGAGCCTGGCGACCAGCGGTCCAGCCGACGATTCGCTGCCCGTGAGCTCGCCGAGCCGCCTGATGAGCGACGTCACATCGGCGACCTGATGCGCGGACACCAGATAGACGGCAATCTTGAGACGCGAGAGCTGAGTGACCGTGTCCTCTCGCGTGCCTTCCGTGGTCGCGATCACGAGATCGGGCTTGAGCGCGACGATCGCTTCGAGGCTCGGCGCCACCATCCCGCCGACCTTCGGCTGCGTCCTGGCCTCCGGTGGAAAATCGCAGAAATCCGTCACGCCGACGAGCAGCCGCTCGGCGCCCAGCGCGTAGAGGATCTCGGTGACGCTCGGAACCAGCGAGACGATGCGCTTCGGCGGCGCCGCCAGCGTCAGCTCGCGCCCGGTCATGTCGCGCGCCGTGAACGCCTCTGCCAGCTGAGCTACGGCAGACAGACACGTCAGCACGATCGCACCGAGAATCACCACGCGTCTCGTCATGGCCGCTGTTCGAGCGCCGGCTTTGCCGGCGCAATCCGATTCCTGGGGGAGGCCTCGGAGGGGGCCGTCGAGGCCCCCTCCGAAGAACTTATTCCTGCGCTCTTGAACGTGGCCATCTCGCCCCAGACGAGGGCGGCCGCCCGCGCGAGATGGACGAACAGCGCGGCGCCAGTCCCCTCGCCCAGGCGCAGCCCGAGGTCCAGATACGCCTCGAGCCCGAGGTGCGCAAGCGCGTGGGCATGGCCGGGCTCGGCCGAGCGATGCGAGGCGAAGAGCGCGTGGCGCGCGTCGGGCGCGAGCGTGACCGCGATCAGCGCCGCCGCCCCCGCGATGAATCCGTCGAGCGCCACCGGCACCCGCCGCGCGGCGCCGGCCAGAATCACGCCCGCCAGGCCGCCGATCTCGAAGCCGCCGACCTTCGCGAGCACGTCGAGGCCGTCGTGACGGTCGGGCCGGTTGACGGCCAGCGCCCGGCGCACGGCCTCCACCTTGCGCGAGAGCGCGGCGTCGTCGACGCCGGTGCCGCGTCCGGTCACCCGCTCGGGCGCGCTCTCGGTGATCGCCGCCGTGATCGCGCTCGCCGCCGTGGTGTTGCCGATGCCCATCTCACCCGTCGCCAGGAGATCGGCGCCCGCGTCGAGCGCCTCGGCCGCCAGGCGCGCGCCGGACTCGATCGCGCGAACCGCCTGCTCTCGCTCCATCGCGGGGCCGATCGCGATGTTGCCCGTGCCCGGGCCGATCGCGCACTCGCGGAGCTCGGGCGAGGGCGGCATCGGCGTGGCGACGCCGAAGTTCGCGACGACGACGCGCGCGCCCGCCTGGCGCGCGAGCACGTTCACCGCGGCGCCGCCGCGCAGGAAATTCTCGACCATCTGCGCGGTCACGACTTGCGGATAGGCGCTGACCCCTTCGGCGACGACGCCGTGATCGGCGGCGAACGTGAAGATGACGGGCCGCGCGACTTCGGGCGCCCGCCCGCGCAGCACGGCGAGGCGGAGCGCGATCTCCTCGAGACGCCCGAGACTTCCGGGCGGCTTGGTGAGGCTGTCGAGGTGGCGGCGGGCGGCGCTCTCGCCTTCCGCCGACGGCGGCGCGATCGAGGCCACGAGCGCGGCGAGCTCGGTCACGGGCGCGCCGCCGGCGCCTTCACGGTCAGCGGGATCCCGGCGACCATCAGCACCACGGAGTCGCACACCGCGGCCACGCGCTGGTTCGCGCCGCCGAGCAGATCCCGAAACCTGAGCCCGAGCGCGGTCTCGGGATGAACGCCCTCGCCGACCTCGTTCGACACCAAGGTGATGCTCGAGCGCCGGCGGCCGATCAGCCCGGCCAGCTCCTCGGCCGCCTCGAGAATCGCATCGTCACGATCGCCGCGGAGCAGGAGGTTCGAGACCCACAGCGTGAGGCAATCGACGAGGACCCCGTCGCAGGCGCCCTCGAGCTCGCGGAGGCGCGCGACGAGATCGTACGGCTCCTCGACGGTCGCCCAGCGCGGGGGCCGCTCGGCGCGATGGCGGGCGATGCGCTTGACCATGTCCTCGTCGCGCGCCTGGGCGGTTGCGACGAAGACGATGCGCGCGTCAGGTGAGAGCCGCTCGAGCGCGAAGCGGCTCTTGCCGCTGCGCGCGCCGCCGACGATCAGCAGTGATGGGACCACCGACCCGGATCCTCCCGCGAAGACCGGTGAATGGATCGCGCGCGGGCAGGTCTCCTGGCTCTCGGATCGTCCTACTCCCCGCGCCTTCCCGGCCTCGCGGCCAGTGGCAACTCGCGGGTTTCGTCCCCGATCACAGTGACGGGGTCGCGGCGGCTTCTACCGCCTTCCCTGGGCCCTCCATGGGCGTCCCGGGCGCAACAACGCCGGAACGCTAGCAGAACGAGCGCACGACCGCAACACGACGACCGGACCGAAACTTGACATTGACAGGGTCAGGTGGGGAAATTGAGCAGCCCAGGTGAAGAATCCGAAGGATCCGAAGAATTCGGCGGTGCGGGCCTCGTTGACGACGGGCCAGGCGGCGTCGCATTGCCAGGTGTCGACGCCAACCTTGAAGAGCTGGATCAGGGAGGGCCGCCTGCGGGCCTTCAAGACGCCCGGCGGGCACGCGCGCATCGCCGTCGAGGAGTTCCAGCGCTTCCTCAAACGACACCGCATGCCGACGTATCCGATTCCGCCGGCGCCGGCCGGCGTGCTCGTGGTCGACGACGAGCCGCAAGTGGTGGACATGCTCGTCGAGTTCCTCACGCATCATCCGCGGGGCTTCAAGATCGAGACGGCGAGCGACGGGTACGAGGCGTTGATCAAGCTCGGCTCGCTGAGGCCTGCGTTGCTGATCCTCGACGTGATGATGCCCAAGCTCGACGGCATCGAAGTGTGCCGTCATCTGAAGAGCAATCCCGAGACGCGGGCGATCCGGATCCTCGGCGTCACCGGCTACCCGGCAGCCGCGCCGGAGCTCCTGGCGGCGGGCGCGGACGCGGTCCTCGTGAAGCCGCTCGCACTGGACGAGATCGAGAGCCACGTGGGGCGCCTGCTCGACTCGACCGGCGGGTGACCGCCGCCGGCCGCGCGCAGCGCGCATCAATCCTGATCGTCGACGACGAGCCCGAGGTCGCGTCGATACTGGCCGAGATCCTCGCCGAGGACGATCACCGGGTCGACACCGCCGACAACGGCATCGAGGCGCTCGACAAGCTCCGCGACGGCGCCTACGACCTGATCATCAGCGACCTCAAGATGCCGCAGCTCGACGGGCCGGGACTCTACCGCGAGGTGGCCCGCCGCCATCCCGCCATGGTGCGTCGCATGATCTTCGTCACCGGCGACACGCTCGGGCCGGAGAGCGCGGAGTTCCTCAGGCGAAGCGCCGCGCCGACGTTCGGAAAGCCGTTCGAGCCGGACGACGTCCGGCGGGTCATCGAGCAGATCTTGCGCGCGCGCTGACGCCCTGTGGGCGCGCGCCTCAACCGGTCAGGTTGGTCTCGAGCTCGCGAATACGGCGCGTGAGGTTGACGAGCATCTTCTGCGTCAGCTCCGGCACCTCGCGCAGGAGCTGCCAGAAGTTCACGCGGCTGATCACCAGCACCCGCACGTCGGTCTCCGCCTTCACGGTCGCCGAGCGCGGCTCGCCGTCGAGCAGGCTCATCTCGCCGAAGAACTCGCCGGGCCGCAGACGATGACGCTTGTGCATCGAGAGCGTCACCAGCGCGGTCCCGTCGATGATGATGAAGAACTCGTCGCCCGGCTCGCCCTGCCGCGTGAGAATCGTCCGCTCCGGCACCTCGACCACCTTGGCGATGTCGGCGACCGCGCGCAGCTGGCGCAGGCTGCACGCCTCGAAGATCGGCACGCGCTCGAGGTATCTGATCTTCTCCTCACGGGCGGTGCGGAATCCCTCGAAGTCGCCGATCAGTCTCATGGGCTCTTTGTCTCCTTGGCCGCGTAGCTGACCGCCAGCCCGGCGCCCGCATCGGACTGGATGCCGTACGGCGGCACCGGATAGCGCAGGCCGTTCTTGTCGAGCGCCGCCAGCCCCTCGAGCGCCTTCGGCAGAAAGCGCGGCGGAATCGCCATCAAGAGCTCGTCGTCGGCGACGCCGCCGTAGCGGCGCTCCGCGTAGCACGGGATCGTCAGCGAGGGCTCGCCCGTCTTCAGCGCCTTGCCCCAGGAGTCCGCGCAGGCCGATTCGCCGACCGACGTGAAGCTGAGCTTACGGTAGCCGGCCCACTGCAGCCCGTTGATCAGGAAGATCATCTGGCCGGGCGTGCCGTAGATCAGGCAGATGTCCGGCGGGTCGAGCCGCCCGGAGGTGAGCGGCGCGACGGCCATCGCCTTGTAGCGGCCGTAGGGCACGCAGTCCATCGCGTGCTGGTGCTCGCTCGCGTCCTCGAGGGTCTTGAACCAGACGCCCGCCATGCGCTTGCCCGAGAGCCACTCGTCGTCCTGCGGCGAGAGCCCGATCACGGCGCCGCACTGCGCGCCGATCAGGTCGGCCATCGTGATCCCGACGGTCCAGCCGAGCTGGCGCGCCTGCGCAACGATCTGGTCGGTCGTGTGGCGGGACTTTGGCCGGCGGATCTTCGGGATCGCCTCCATCGCCTCGACGGTCTCGAAGAGCTTCATGCCGATCGGGATCGAGCGCAGCCGGAGGTACCGGTTGAGGCCGTCGACGATCGCGTTCCAGTCGTACGCTGCCATGCCACACTCCACGCTCGAATTTGCCCAACTATAGCGCAGCGCTTCGGCACCGCCGCGCTAGAACCCCCTGAGCCGCTCGATGTCGCGGCGCTCGCGCTTGGTCGGGCGCCCCGCCCCCGGCTCGCGACGCGGCGGCGGCGCCAGACGCAGCCGCGGCGGCTCGGGCGGCGTCAGATCCTCGAAGAGCGCCTTCGCGGCTTCGGCCGAGCCGCGCCGATCGCCGATCCCCGTGACCTTCAAGATTCGACGGCGCCCGCGCGGCAGCGAGACCGAGAGGAGGTCGCCGGCGCGCACCTTCCGGGCCGGCTTGGCCGCCTCGTCGTTGACGTCGACCTTGCCGCCGTCACACGCTGTTGCGGCGAGACTGCGCGTCTTGAACACACGCGCGGCCCAGAGCCACTTGTCCACGCGGATCGAATCGAGCGGGGCCTGCACGCGGAGACGGTATCATAGCGACAAAAGAGCGATGACAAAGGAGCCCAGACCATGACCCGGATCGTCGCGTTGGCCCTCGTGCTCGTCCTCACGGCGGCGGCCTGGGCCGCTGACGTCGTGACGATCGAGGACTGGAAGAGCCAGAAGCTCGGCGCGAAGGGCATTCAAGACGGCTGGCTCGGCGGCCAGACCTGGGGCTTGCCGCAGCACGACTTCGTGATCGAGGAGAACGACGGCCACCGCGTCCTGCACCTCAAGAGCAAGATCGAGAGCTCCACGATGCGCAAGGAGATCAAGGGCAAGATCAATATCAAGGAGACGCCGATCCTCGAGTGGACCTGGAAGGTGACCGTGCTGCCCACGGGCGCCGACTGCCGCAAGAAGAACACGGACGACCAGGCGGCGCAGCTCTACGTGGTGTGGCCGCGGTTCCCCGAGGCGGCCCGCTCGCAGATCATCGGCTACATCTGGGATACGACCGCGCCGGCCGGCTCCATCGTGAAGAGCACGAAGACGGGCACGGTCACGTACGTGGTCATGCGCTCCGGCTCGGCTGATCTCGGCAAGTGGTTGACGGAGCGCCGGAACGTGGCCGAGGACTATCAGAAGATCTACGGCGCCCAGCCGGACGCACCCGGCGTCGTCTCGATCGCCATCGACTCGGACGACACGTCCTCGTCGGCGGAGTCGTACTTCGGCTCGATCCTCTTCAGGAAACCGTAGCGGACGGGCGTCGCTACCGTAGATCGCCGACCAGCTGAGGCACCTTGCTCTTCAGCTCGGCGGCGGTGGATTCGGCGGCGGCGTTGACGGCGGCCAACAGCGCGCTGTTCATCGTGCCCATGTACCAGTTCCCGGCCTCGGACTCGACGAACCGCACGTACTGATCGAGCTCGCCGTCCGAGAGCTCGCGATAGGCGAGCAGCATGCTGACCAAACACGCGCGGCGCATGTCCTCGAGCGTGCGATTGCGCGCCTTCGCCATCTGCTGGTCGAGCTGACCCGGCGTCAAGGTCGCGACCGACGGAATCTCCGGCTGGAACGCGCGCGTCAGGCTCCGGACGATCGATACCGTGATGTCGACGGTCGTCTCGGACGCGCCGCCGCTGGCGTCCAGGCGCGTGAGCAGATCGATACGGTGCGACGACGGACGATTCTGCTCGAGGTCGGCGACCGCTTCCGCGTCCGCTCCGCCGGTGGCGACGAGCGCGGCGAGCTCCTGACCTGTGATGCGCTTGCCGAGCGGCGAGTCGTACCAGGCCAGGGCCTTCTCGATCCGGCTGGCCTCCGCGTTTCGCTCGAACTCGCTCTTGATCCGGGTGTAGAGCGCGTCGGCGGCGAAGCGCTCCGACACGATGCGGTCGATGGTGAGGCGGTCCTGGCTGTTCTGTTTGCGGTGAGCCTTGACGAACTGCGCTCTGATGCCGGCAGTCAGGCTCTGGAGCTGAACGCGCAGCCCGGACCGGTGCAGGAGCTCGTCGAGGGTCTCGGCCGCGGGCTGCTCGGGGCGTCCGACCGCTCGGGCGCCGCCGTCTCTCTCGATCGTGGTCGCCGTCGCCAACCCGACGCCCGACGCGAGCATCGCTCCCAGCACCGCCGCGGCCACCCATCCACGAGCCATCTGCCGTTCCTCCTGGGCGCGCCGAACGCGCGCGTACCAGGAGAAACTGCAAACGCAGTGCCCCGCAATTGGGCCTTTAGATCAGGGACTTGTGACTAAGGCCTGTATGGTCTACCGGTCAAGAAACGCACGGTGGGAGGGTTTTTTACCCACCTAGATAGCCAGCGCGTACCCATCCCGGCGGGGGTCGGCGCCGGCCATGAGCGCGCCGGACTCGGGATCGCGAACGATCCCCTGCCCGCCCCCGACGATCCACGACCAGTCATCGATCGTCTGGATGTCATGACCGCGTTCGACCAGCCCAGCCCGGGTTTCCGCTGAGATCCGCGCCTCGGCGTCGACGAGCCGATCGCGATAGACCCTCACGCGCGGCGCCTCGATCGCCTCCTGGATGCTCATCCCGAACTCCAGCACGTTGAGGAGCATCTGCGGTGTCGTCTGCAAGATGCCGTACGAGCCTGGAGTGCCGACCGAGACATGAAACGCACCGTCACGGAAGACCTGGGTCGGGGACATCATCGTCCCCGCCTTGCGCCCGGGCCGCACCACGTTGGGCGAGCTCGGATCGCGATCCATCCACTTGAGGATGTTGTTGAGCACGAGGCCGGTGCCCGGGACGGCGAAGCCGGAGCCGAACGGCACGCCGAGCGTCTGGGTGACGGAGACGACGTTCCCGGCGGCGTCGGCGCAGGCGAAGTGGGTCGTCTGCTCGTTCGCGAATTGGGCTGGATGGCCTTCGGCGATCTGGCCCTCGAGACGTTGGGGGTTGTGACGCTCGCCCTCGCTGACCGCGGCGCGCTTGCCGATCCGCGCACGCTGGGAGGCCGCGTATGGCTTGGACAGAAGGCCGGCGATCGGCACGCGGTCGCCGTAGGCGTACGCCAGGCGGTCGGCGGAGCCGAGCTTCACCGCCTCGATCAGATGATGCAGATAGTCGACCGAGTTGTGGCCGAAGCCCTTGAGGTCGTACCCCTCGAGGATGTTCAAGGTCTCCAGCATCTGGAACGCCGAAAACGGCGGCGGCATCGAGTAAACGTCACGGTCCCGATACGTGATCGAGATCGGCTCGCGCCATTCCGGCTTGAATGCGGCCAGGTCCTCTTCCGCGAGCCAGCCGCCGGCCTCTCGGACCGCGCGGCCGATCGCGCGCGCAATCGGTCCACGGTAGAAGACCTCGGCGCCGCCCTCGGCAACCTGCCGAAAGGTCGACGCGAGCTCCTTGTACGTCACGATCGCGCCGGGGCGGGGTCCGCCGTTGCCGAGATAGAGCCGCTGAGCCTCCGCGGAGCGCGCCAGCGTCTCACGCGCTCCCTGGATGAACTCGGCGCTCTTGCCCGTGAGCGGCACGCCGTTCTCGCAGAGCGCGATCGCCGGCGCCAGCACCCGGGCACGGTCCATCGAGCCGAAGCGCTCGAGCGCGGCCAGCCATCCGCCGAGATTGCCGGGTGTCGCGCATGCCTTGGGTCCGCCGGCCAGCTCGTCGTCCGTGCAGGCTGCGGCGTTCGCCGCCGCGGGCGCCCGACCGACGAAGTCGAGGACGTGCCGCTCGCGCCCACGCGAGATCAGCATGAGCCCGATCCCGCCGGCGCTCGACATGAACGGCTCGACGACGTTCAGCGCGGCGCCGACCGCCGCCGCCGCGTCGACGGCGTTGCCGCCGGCGAGCAGCATCTGGATCCCGGCCGTCGAGGCCAGCGGGTGAGCGGACGTGACGACCCCGCGAGTTCCCATAACGCTCGGTCGGTACGCGTGGCGATGTGGTGGCATGTGGCCTCCCCTGTCGCGAGTCGCATCCTTTATAGCACCGGGATCAGACTGCCGGGCGCTCGTTGAGGTGGAGCAGGCGCCAGGTGCCGTCGGTCCGCTCGAGCACCGTGAGCGCGCCGTAGTCCTGGCCCACCGCCAGGAGCCGAGCGGCGGAGAGCCCGAGCGCCCGGCAGATCAGCGCACGATTGGTCCCGCCGTGCGCGACGATCGCGATCGCCTGCCCCGTGTGCGCGACGGCGAGCGACTCGAACGCCGGCCACGCGCGGGCTTCCAGATCGGGAACGCTCTCGCCCTCCGGAAACGGAAACTGGCCGACGTTCGCCATCCACTCCGCGAACTTCTCGGGCTCGCGGCCCTGGATCTCCGCCGCGGTCAGTCCTTCCCAGCGCCCCATCGCCATCTCGCGCAGCTCGGGCACGGTCGCCGGCGTGAGCCCGTGCGGCGCGCCGATCAGCTCGCCGGTGCGTCGGGCGCGGATCAGATCGCTCGTGAACAGCGCGCCGAGCTTCACCGACGCCAGGCGTAATCCCTGCGCGACGCTCTGGCGCTCGCCGCGCTCCGAGAGCGGCACGTCGAGGTGGCCGATGAACCGCCGGGTCTCGGCGAGGACGACCTCCCCGTGGCGGAACAGATAGATCAGCGTCCCAGATGCGACCATGCCGCCACGGTGAGAAGCCCGGCCAGCTCGGCGATCTCGATCGCCGCGCCCAGCACGTCGCCGGTGATGCCGCCGACGCGCGCGGCGACGAATCGCGTGACGAGCCAGGCGCTCGCCAGCGCGACGACCACGACGACGAGGCCGAGCACGCGCAGCGCGACGATCGCGACGACGAGCGCGATCGAGAGCGCGATCGGCGCCGCCGTGGCGCTGAGCCCCGCGCCGAACGCGGCGCCTTGCCCGTCGGACCTGGCCGGGGCGAACAGTCGCGCCAGCAGGGGCGGCGTGGCGCGTGCGACGACCGGCACGACCAGCAGCGCCGCCTGCCGGACGCCCGGCGGCAGCTCGGTGAGCGCGGCGATCTCGAGCAGCAGCACGAGGATCAGGCCGAGCGCGCCGAACGCGCCGATGCGGCTGTCGCGCATGATGGCCAGCCGGTGCTCGGCGTCGTGCCCGCCAAGAGCGTCCAGGCAGTCGGCGAGCCCGTCGAGATGCAGGCCGCCCGTCAGGAGTTTCCAGGCCGTGACCGTGAGCAAAGCCCCGAGCAGCGCGGGGAAAATCACCTGAGTCACGCGATCGACGAGGAGCAAAATCACGCCGATTCCGATGCCGATTACCGGAAACCACGGCGCCGAGCGGCCCAGTGCGTCGGGTGTCAATCGTGTCGGTCCGGGCAGGGGAACGATCGTGAGGTAGCGCGCGGCCACGCGGAGGCCCGTCACGCGGCGAATGCTAGCACGTTCTGCTTGACGCCCCCGGCAGGGCGAGGAGACAATTTCTCTGCCTCCATGAGCGTGACGAGCATCGCCCAACGGTGGGTCTCGGAAGCAGCCGGTCTCACTCAACCCTCGCGCGTGGTCTGGTGCGACGGCTCCAAGGCCGAGTACGACAGCCTGATCGAAGCGATGCTGCAAGACGGCACGCTCCTGCCGCTGAACTCGAAGACGTACCCGAACTGCTACCTGCATCGCAGCCATCCGTCGGACGTCGCGCGCACCGAGCAGCTCACGTTCATCTGCTCGCGCGAAAAAGACGCGGCCGGCCCGACCAACAACTGGATCTCGCCGATCGAGGCCAAGGCGACGGCCGGCGCGCTGTTCCGCGGCAGCATGCGCGGGCGGACGATGTACGTGATCCCGTACTTGATGGGGCCGGCCGGATCGCCGATGAGCCGGGTCGGGCTCATGGTCACCGATAGTGCGTACGTCGTCGCGAGCATGCACATCATGACGCGCGTGGGCCAGGTGGCGATCCAGCACATGCGGCGCGACGACGACTTCATCGCGGGGCTGCACTCGACGGGCGACCTCTCGCCCGACCGCCGGCTGATCCTGCACTTCCCCGAAGAGAAGCTGATCTGGAGCGTCGGCTCGGGCTACGGCGGCAACGCGCTGCTCGGCAAGAAGTGTCACGCGCTTCGCATCGCGTCCTCGCAGGCCCGCACCGAAGGCTGGCTCGCCGAGCACATGCTGATCATCGGCGTCGAGGATCCCGAGGGCCGCGTCACCTACCTGGCGGCCGCGATGCCGAGCGCGTCGGGCAAGACCAATCTCGCGATGGCGGTCTCGCAGCTGCCGGGCTGGCGCGTGTGGACCGTCGGCGACGACATCGCGTGGATGTGGGTCGACGCGAACGGTCAGCTGCGCGCGGTCAACCCCGAGCGCGGCTTCTTCGGCGTCGCACCCAACACGAGCCCCAAGACCAATCCGAACGCCACCGCGATGGTGCGCTCGAACACGATCTTCACCAACGTGGCGCTGACCGGGTCACAAGAGCCGTGGTGGGAAGGGCTCACGCCCACACCGCCCGACGGGCTCACGGACTGGCAGGGCAAGCCGTGGACGCCGGGCGCCGGCGCGGCGGCGCACCCGAACTCGCGCTTCACGGTGCTCGCGCAGCAGTGCCCGTCGATCGCGCCGAACTGGGAAGAGCCGCAGGGCGTCCCGATCTCCGGCATCATCTTCGGCTCGCGGCGCACGGGCGTGATCCCGCTCGTGTTCGAGTCGTTCGACTGGTCGCACGGCGTCTTCCTGGGCTCGGCGATGAGCACCGAGACGACCGCGGCGATCACCGGCAAGGTCGGCGTGGTGCGCCGCGACCCGATGGCGATGATCCCGTTCTGCGGCTACAACATGGCCGACTACTTCGCCCACTGGCTCGCGACCGGCCCGCGCCTGTCCAACCCGCCGAAGATCTTCCGCGTGAACTGGTTCCGCCGCGATGCTGACGGCCGCTTCCTGTGGCCGGGCTACGGCGAGAACGTACGCGTGCTGAAGTGGATGGTCGAGCGGATCCGCGGCACCGGGCGCGCCGACGAGACGCCGATCGGCTTCGTTCCCGCGGCCGGTGCCCTCGATACCGGCGGGCTCGACCTCTCGTCCGCGCAGCTCCGCGAGGCGCTGCGGTGCGACGCCGGCGAGTGGCTGCAGGCGCTCGGCGAGCTCGACGAGTTCTACAAGCAGTTCGGCCCGCGCCTACCGCAGCCGATCGCCGACACTCTCGCCACGACGCGCCGCCGCTTCGGCGGCTAACCCGCTACACCTTCTGTTCTGAGCGCTCGCCGGCGACCAGCTGGATCACGCGCCGCACCTCGCTGCGATCGAACGGCTTGCTCAATCCCGGCACACCCGTCTGCTCGAGAAACGTCTGGATCTCCGCGCTCAGCACGTCGCCGGTCATGAGCACGAAGCGCCGGCAGAGCTCGGGCCGCCGGCGCTCGAGGGCGCGATAGAGGCCGGGACCGTCGAGGTACGGCATCCGCACGTCGCTCAGGATCAGATCGTAGGAGGCTCGCCGGAGCTGCTCGAGGGCCTGCGTGCCGTCGGCGACCGTGTCGACCGTGTGGTGATCGGCACCCAGCATCTCGCCGAGCAGCTGGAGCACGAGCCGCTCGTCGTCCACCACGAGGATGCGCTTGCCCTTGACCACCGAGGGCGCCTCGACCCCGCGCTTGCCCGGCGTCGACGGCGGCGCGACGACCGGCAGCTCGACGCGGAAGATCGCGCCGTGCCCCGGGTCGCTGACGAGCGAGAGCGAGCCGCCGTGGCTCTCGACGATGCCGTGGCAGAGCGAGAGGCCGAGACCGGTCCCCTGCCCAACCGGCTTGGTCGTGAAGAACGGCTCGAAGATGCGGTCGCGGATCTCCACCGCGATGCCCGGGCCCGTGTCCTCGACGTCGAGCGAGACGCGCCCGCGGGCCGCGTCGGCGCGCGTGCGCAGGGTGAGCAGGCGCGGCGCCGGCGACTTGCGGAGCTCGTCGCGGGCGTTGGTGATCAGGTTGACGACGACCTGATGGAGCTGATGCGGATCGGCCCACAGCACCGGGAGTCCTTCGGTCAGGTCGAGGATCACCTCGATGCGGTCGACCCGCAGGTGATACGCCAGGAGCTCGGCGGCGTCCCGCGCGATGTCGTTCAGACGCACGAGCTGCCGCTCGGGCGGGTGGCGCCGCGCCAGCGCCAGGAAGTTGCGCACGATCGAGGCGCATCGATCGGCGGCGTGGGCGATGGCCTCCGCGCGCGTCGCCGACGGCGTGCCGGCCAGCTCCTGCCGGAGCAAGTTCGCGTAGCCGGTGACGGCGGTGAGCGGATTGTTGAGCTCGTGAGCGACGCCCGCGAGCACCGTGCCCATCGTCGCGAGCTTCTCGGTCTGGTAGAGCGCCTCGCGCTGACGGCGAAGCTCGGCGTCGATGCGCTTGCGCTCGGTCAGATCGCGCACGATCGCCGACAGGAACTCGACCGTGCCGTCGGCGTCGCGATGGGCGACCGCGACGACCGACACGGGCACCTCGCGCCCGTCGCGCGCGAGCACGACCGCCTCACCCGTCCAGAGGCTGTCGCGAATGAGCGCCGGCCAGATCTCGTCGTGCACGACGGGCCGCAGCCGCTCGGGCGCCAGACCCGCGATCGGATGGCCGATCGCGTCCTCGGCCGACAGACCGAGCAGCGCCTGGCCCGCCGCGTTGAGGTAGAGCAGCCGTCCCGAGAGGTCGGCGATCGCCACCAGGTCGGTCGTCGCCTCGAGGATCACGGTGAGCCGCTCACGCGCCTCGAGCTCGAGCCGCAGCCGGCGATAGAGCCGCGCGTTCTCTACCGCCACCGCGGCATGGTCGGCTAGCGCGAGCAAGAGGCGCTCCTCCATCGCGGCGAACTCGCGCGGCCGCTGGCTGCCAACCGCCAGCACCGCCACCAGGCCCTCCGGACCGACGAAGGACGCCGCCAGGGTCTGGCCGGAGTTGCCGAACACCGCCGTCGGATCCGGCCCGCCGCTCTGCGCCAGCAGATGGCGCAGCGAGATCTTGCGCTCATGCGCCAGCCGTTCGGCGAGGTTCGGCGTCACCGTGAAGCGCAGCGGCTCGGCGGCGCGATCGGCGATCCCTTCCCAGGCAACCGGCCACAGCACACCGGCCTCGAAGAGCCAGAGCACGCTCGCCTCGGCCTTGATGAGCTCGCGCGCCGCGTTGACGACCCGACGCAGGACCTCGTCGAGGTCCTTGGTGGTGATGAGCGACTTGGCCAGGTCGTTCAGCACGGTCAGGCCGTCCTTCTCGTCGGCCAGACGGCGCTGCGCGAGCACGTTCTCGATCGTCGACGGCAGCTTGGCCAGGTAGCCGTCGCGCTTGATCAGATAATCCGCGACGCCCAGCTTGAAAGCCTGCACCGCAGAATCCTCGTCGCCCTCGCCGGCGACCATCACCACGGGGATCCGCAGGCCCTCGGCCTGCAGCTCCTTGAGCACCTCGATCCCGGAGAGGTCCGGCATCCGGTTGTCGAGCAACAGCACGTCGTAGGGAACCGTCTTGAGCTTGGTGAGCGCCTCGCGCGCGCGCGTGACCGTCTCGACGCGCGCACGGCGATCGTGATCATCGAAGGCGCGCAGGGTGAGCGCCATGTCCTCAGGGTGGTGCTCGGCGTAGAGCACGCGAATCGGCGCGCGCCGCCGCTCGCTGGCGGCCCGGAACCAGCGGAACGCGCTCTCGAGCACGACCGGCAAGGTCGCCAGATAGTCCGGACGCTTCACCAGATAATCGGTCGCGCCCGCCTTGAGGAGCCGGACCGTGATGTCGGCGTCGCCGGCGCCGGTCACGAGCACGACCGGCACCTCGAGGCCGCGCGACTTGACCGCGTCGAGCAGATCCAGACCGGTGCCGTCCGGCAGGCGGTAGTCCGCGAGCATCACGTCCATGTCGCCGATCGTGAGCCGCTCGAGCGCCTCGGCCACCGTTCCCACGACGGTCAGCTTGATGTGGGGCGCGTGGCGCGTCAGGTGGCGGTGCGTCAGCTCCTGATCTTTGGAATCGCCTTCGACATAGAGCACACGGATAGAATCCATGAAGTCGTTCAGCCCTCTCGTCCCGTGAGGGAATGGGAGACCGCCAGTCGCTCGATCTCGCGGCACACCACGTCCAGATCCAATGGCTTCGTCACACACGCGTCCGCCCCGGCTCCGAGCAGCACGGGCACCATGGACGGATGTCCGGTCATGCCGAGAATCCGCACGTCGCGCGTCTCGGGCATCCGGCGCAGGCAGCGGCACGCCTCGATGCCGTCGAGCCCGGCCAGGACCACGTCGAGGATGATCAGCGCGGGGCGGAACGTCCCGACCTTGACGAGCGCCTCGTAGCCGTCGGTCGCGGTCTCGATCGCGAACGCGCCGTCGAGCAAGAGGTCGTGCAGCATCTGGACGACGAGCGGCTCGTCGTCCACGAGCAGGACGCGCGTCTTCGGCTCAGGCCCGACGGGATACGGCGGACGCCCCTGGACGCGCAGGAAGCGCTGGAACTCGCCGAGGTCGATTCGTCGATGCCCGCCGGGGGTGAGATGCGCGCGGAGCGCGCCGGCGCGAATCCAGCGGCGCAAGGTGGGAATCGAAACCCTGCAGTGAGCCGCTGCCTGCCGGGTCGTGAGGTGCTCGCGACCGCGAGCGGACGGGCGTTTCACTTTTTGCACATTTGATTCCTAGCACGGACGTTCCCGAAGTCGGCACGAAATAGTGCGTTTGTAGTACTCGCCGTGCGCGTCGCGGGGGCTAGGCGCACGCCAGCCGACGCGCGCTCGTGAACTAAACGGGGTAGACGCCGTTGCGGCGGGGCGGGAACTCGTGCGCCTTGGTGTCCGCGTACGCGAGCCGCTTGATCAGCTCGCTGCGGAGCGCGCTGCCGGGCACGATGTCGTCGATCAGCATCTCGGAGGCGAGCTTGTAGGTGTCGACGTCCTGCGCGTACTCGTCGCGCTTCTGTTTCACCCACGCGGCGCGCTCGCTCTCGGGCAGCTCCATGATCTTGTTGTAGTAGACGGCGTTCACCGCCGGCTCGGGGCCCATGATCGCGATCTGCCCCTGCGGCAGCGAGATCGCGGCGTCGGGCTCGAAGGCCGGGCCGCACATCGCGTAGAGGCCGGCGCCGTAGCACTTGCGCACGATCACCGAGATCTTCGGCACCGTCGCCTGCGACGTGGCGAAGATCATCTTGGCGCCGTGGCGGATGATCCCCTGCTGCTCGACCTTGGTGCCGACCATGAAACCCGCGATGTCGGCGAGATAGATCAGCGGGATGTTGAAGGCGTTGCAGAGCCAGATGAAACGCGCCGCCTTGTCCGAGGAATCGACCATCAGCACGCCGCCCTTGACCTTGGGCTGATTGGCCACGATCCCGATCGGCCGGCCGCCGATGCGGGCGAAGCCGACGATGATCTCCTGCGCGAACAGGCGCTTGATCTCGAACCAGGAGTCGGCGTCGATCACCCGGTCGATCACCTCGTACATGTCGAAGTACTTCCGCTGGTCGTACGGCACGATCTCGTCGATGGGCCGCCCGGGCTTGGGCTCGGCCGCGGCGGCGGTCGGCGGCAGGTCGCGGTACGACTGGGGCATGTAGGTCAGGTACCGGCGCGCGAGCGCGATCGCGTCCTCGTCCGACGCGGCCAGCACGTCGCCGCAGCCGGAGATCTTGCAGTGCATCAAGGCACCGCCGAGCTCCTCGAGCGTGGTCTTCTCGCCGATCGCCATCTCGACCATGCGCGGGCTGCCGACGTAGAGCGAGGCCTTGCCCTCGACCATGATGACCACGTCGGTCAGCGAGGGCAGATACGCGGAGCCCGCCGGCGAGGGCCCGAAGAGCACGCACACCTGCGGCACGACGCCCGAGAGCTGGACCTCGTTGTAGAAGATGCGCCCGGCGTGAAAGCGCCCCGGAAAGATCTTGATCTGCTCGGAGATCCGGCCGCCGGCGGCGTCGACCATATAGAGGAGGGGCACGCGAAGGCGGGCGGCCTTCTCTTGGATGCGGATGATCTTCTGGATCGTCTTCTCGCCCCAGGAGCCGGCCTTGACCGTGTAGTCGTTGGCCATGACGCAGACGGGCCGGCCACCGACCTTGCCGACGCCGGTGACGACGCCGTCCGCCGGCGTATCGGCCTCGTTCGAGCGCGCGAACAGCCAGTCCTCCTGGAACTCGGCGCCGGGATCGAAGAGCAGCTTGAGCCGGTCGCGGACGAACAGCTTGCCTTCGGCGCGAAGCTTGTCGCGGTACTTCGTGTGGCCCTGCTCGATGCGCGCGCGCTCGCGGAAGTAGCGGTCTTCGCCCTCGCTCACGATGGCCCGCCGATCATTTCGGGTTGGTCCAGAGGATGATGATGAGCGTCCCCGAGCCGTGCTTGGGGCCGCCGATCACCGCCGGGTTGCCCGATTGCGCCTGGATGTTCGTCGACAGCTCGGTCACCGAGCCGCGCGCCAGCCGGACGTTGAAGCTCACCGCGCCGCCCTTCACGTTCTGGGGCGTGACCTCGAGCTTCCGGTCACCCGGCACCGCCCAGCGTTGAGTCGTCCCGACCGGCACCTCGGCGCGATAGCGCTCGAGCGAGGTGTAGTTGTTGTACCGGAACAGCTGGCGGAGCTTCGGCAGCACCGTCTCGAGCCGCTCGTCGGGCGGGTCGGGCGCCTTGCTCGTCGTTTCGGGGGGCGGCCCATCGGTGGCGAGCACGATCCGCGTGCCGAACCTCACGACCGACTGCGCGTCGGCGACGGCGGCGGCCAGGGCCAGCAGCAACGCCAGGATCACGACCAGAAGCGGCCCGAGGACGTCCCGTAGACGCCGCCGGGCATTGTGCAGCCGCGACATCACGGTCCCCATCGGTATGTTCAACACCTCCGCGATCTCGCGGTACGAGAGACCTTCGAGATCACTCAACATGATAATGGCCCGGTGCGGCTCCGACAAAGTGGCGAGCGCGCGCGCGATCCGATCGCGCTCCTCGACCTGCGTGGCGTGCGTGTCGGGACTGGTCGCCTGGTCGACCAGCACGCGGTCCCAGTCCTTCTCGTCGACGCGCTCGGTGCCGAACGCGCGGCCGCGCGCCGCGTGCTGCCGGGCGCGGTCGCGCGCGACGTTCATCACGATCCGAAAGAGCCAGGTATAGAACGCGGAGTCCCCGCGGAACGTCGGCAGCGCCTGGAACGCGCGGATGAACGCGTCCTGGGCGACGTCCCAGGCCTCGTCGGGGTCGCGCAGGACGTTGTAGGCGAGGCGATAGACGCGCTGGCGATACTTCTCGACCAGCGGCTCGAAGGCCGCCAGATCGCCGGCGCGGCACCGCTCGATCAGAATCTTTTCGTCCGTGTCCACCGGGATTCACTCGCTCGCCCTCCCGACGCCGTTAGACGCCGCGCGGGCGATGGCGATTCACCGTCGTCGAGTCGGCCGGCGCGAATCCGCCGTGAGCGCGTCGAAGCCCAGCAGATAGCTGCGCGGGCCGAACCCCGAGATCTGTCCGCGGGCGACCGCGGCGATCACCGAATGGCGCCGGAACTCCTCGCGCCCGTGCACGTTCGAAAGATGCACCTCGACGACCGGCAGGGCGATCGCCGCGACCGCGTCGCGGAGCGCGAACGAGTAGTGCGTGAACGCGCCCGGGTTGAAGACGACGCCCGCGAAGCCCTCGCGCTGCGCCGCCTGGAGCCAGTCGACGAGCTGGCCCTCGTGATTGGACTGGCGACACTCGACCCGGTGGCCGCCGCGACGGGCGTGATCGCGCAGCATCGCGTCGACCTGCGCCAGGGTGGTGCGTCCGTACACGCCGGGCTCGCGCGTGCCGAGCAGATTCAGATTCGGGCCGTGCAGGACCAGGATCTTCACGACGCGCGCGAGCTTAGCATGCGGATCAGTGGGCGCCGAGCGGAGACACGAGCCAGTCGGCGAGCGCGAAGAGAAGGAGTCCCGCGAACACCGTCCAGCCGAGGGCAGGTCCGCCTTCGCGATTCACTTCGGGAATCAGATCCGACGCGGCCACGTAGATCGTGACGCCCGCCGACAACGCGAGCGCGTAGCCGACGTGATGCTCGGCGATGAAGCGCGTGGCCACGGCACCGACGACCGTCAAGGCACCCAGCAGCGCGCCGGCGCCGATCGCGGTCGCGCGCGACTGGCCGCCTGCCAGCATGATCGACGCGATGGTCACGCCCTCGGGGACCTTGTGCACACACACCGCGATCGACAGCAGCACGCCGAGCGCGGGCCCGATCATGAAGCCGGCGGCGATCGCGACGCCGTCGAAGAGCGTGTGGACGCCGAGGCCGAGCAGCGCCAGATACCCGGCCGACGGGCGGAGCAGCGCTTCGGGATGGCTCTCCTCGCCGAAGTGGAAGTGGGGCGCGACCGTGTGCTCGAAGAGGTGCACGCCGAAGTAGCCGATGAGCACGAACAGGAACGCGTGCGGGACCTGCGCGCTCTCCGGTAGCATGCGGACGAACGCGGCCGCCAGCATGAACCCGGCGCCGCCCGCGACGAAATAGCGCAGCGGCGCCAAGCCCTTCCGGTGCACCGTCGTCAGTAGGATTGCGCCGGCGAGATCGGCGGTCGCTGCGGCGGCCACGAAGGCCAGGTATGCTAACATGCTCGGGAGCATAGCATGGGCATCACAGGGCTTTTCCGCCGGCTCGGTGAGATCCTCGTCCGTGAACGGCTGACCACCCCCGACGTCGTGGAGCAGGCGCTCGTGCGCCAGCGATCGACGGGCGAGCGGATCGGCGAGGCGCTCGTCTCGCTCGGCGCCGTGAAGGACGACGACGTGCTGCGCGCGCTCGCGCAGCAGCAGGGTCTGTCGTATCTCACCCGCGACGAGCTGCCGGCGCCGCTGCCGATCGTCAAGAACCTGTCGCCGAAGTACCTGCGCCAGTACGCGGTCTGCCCGGTGAGCGTCGAGGGCAGCCTGCTGACGATCGCGACGGCCGATCCACTGAACCCGATCATCGTCGACGACCTCGCGCAATCGACCGGGCTCACCGTGCGGGTCGTGGTGTCGCCGGCCGACGCGATCGTCGAGGCGATCGACCGCACCTACGACGGCGTGGCGACGCCGCTGCAGCGGATCGTCGAAGGCATGGACGACGACCGCGGCGGCGAGGGCGACGAGGACGTCAATCAGCTGCGCGACATGGCCTTCGAGGCGCCGGTGGTCCGGCTCGTGAATCTCCTCATCGAGAACGCGATCACCTCCGAGGCCTCGGACATCCACATCGAGCCGTTCGAGGACACGCTGCGGATCCGGTATCGCATCGACGGCGTGCTCTTCGACCAGGAAGCACCGCCGCGCCGCCTGCAGGCCGCGGTGACCTCGCGCGTGAAGCTGATGGCCGAGATGAACATCGCCGAGCGGCGGCTGCCGCAGGACGGCCGGATCCGGGTCACCCTGCACAACCGCCGCGTCGACATCCGCACCTCGACGATCCCGACCGTCCACGGCGAGTCGATCGTCATGCGCTTGCTCGACCGGCAAAGCGTGTTCCTGCCGCTCGAGAAGCTCGGCTTCTCGCCGGCGATGCTTCCCCGCTTCGAGGGGCTGATCCGGCGGCCGCACGGCATCCTGCTGGTCACCGGGCCGACCGGCTCGGGCAAGACGACCACGCTCTACGGCGCGCTCGACAAGATCAACTCGCCGGACCGAAAGATCATCACCGTCGAGGATCCGGTCGAGTATCAGCTGAAGGGCGTGAACCAGATCGCGGTGAAGCCGAAGATCGGCCTGACCTTCGCGACCGGTCTCCGACACATCGTCCGGCAGGATCCGGACGTGATCCTGATCGGCGAGATCCGCGACCTCGAGACCGCCGAGATCGCGATCCAGGCCTCCCTCACCGGCCACCTGGTCTTCTCCACCCTGCACACCAACGACGCGCCCGGCGCGATCACCCGACTGCAAGACATGGGCGTCGAGCCCTACCTGGTCGCCTCGGTGCTGGAGGGCGTGCTCGCCCAGCGCCTGGTGCGCCGCATCTGCGCGACGTGCCGCGTGGCGGACACCCCCGCGCCGGCCGACCTGAGCGCCTTGGGCATCGCCGGCGCCGACGGCACGCGACTCTACCGGGGCAGCGGCTGCGACGAGTGTCGCGGCACCGGCTACCGCGGGCGTACCGGCATCTACGAGCTGTTCCCGATCACGGAGGACGCGCGCAGTCTGATTCTCCGGCGGGCGCCGACGCGCGAGATCCGACGCGTCGCGCTCGAGGCGGGGATGGTCACCCTGCGGCTCGATGGCTGGGCCAAGGCGTGCGCGGGCGTCACCACCGTCGAGGAAATTCTCCGAGTCACGCAGGAAGACGCGTAGTCCGCCATGCCCGTCTTTGTGTATCGGGCGGCCGACCGGCGCGGCCAGACGATCGATGGCGTGATGGAAGCGCCCGACGCTCGCTCCGTGGTCGAGCGCCTCCAGCGCGATTCGTACTTCCCGATCAAGGTCGCGCCCCACGCCGACCGCGGCAGCTGGCTCACGCTCGGCGGCTCCGGCCGGATCAGCCAGGGCGACGTCCTGGCGTTCACCCAGCAGCTCGCGACCCTGTTCGAGGCAACCCTGCCCCTCGACCGCGCGCTGTCGATCCTCGAGGAGCTGGCGCCCAACGGCCGCGTGAAGGCGATCGTCGCCGACCTCTCGGCCAGCGTGCGCGGCGGCGCCTCCCTGAGCGAGGCGCTGGCCAAGCACCACCCGCGGCCGTTCTCGCGGCTGTACATCAACATGATCCGCGCCGGCGAGCGCGGCGGCGTGCTCGAGATCGCGCTGCGGCGCCTCGCCGAGTTCCTCGAGGCGCGCGCCGCCTTCAGCGAGGCGGTCATCACCGCGGTCGCCTACCCGGCCGTCGTCTTCACGTTCGGCATCGGCGCCATCATCTTCCTGATGACGTTCGTGATCCCGCGGTTCGCGACGATCTTCGCCGACCTCGGCCAGGCGATCCCGCTGCCGACCCAGATCCTCCTCACAGTGAGCGCGGTGTTTTCGTCCTACTGGTGGGTCGGCGTCCTCCTGGCTCTCGCCGCGATGCTCGGCTGGCGGATGTGGACCGGCAGCCCGCAGGGACGGCTACAGTGGGACCAGACCATCCTCGGCATACCGATGATCGGACCGCTCGTCATGAAGATCGAGACTGCGCGGTTCGCCCGCACGCTGGGCACCATGCTCAAGAGCGGCGTGCCGGTGATGAGCGCCCTCGCGGTGGTCGGTGACACCATGACCAACCAGGTGATCGGACAGGCGGTGGCCCGGCTCTCCGACGGCGTCAAGCGCGGCGGCACCATCGCTGCCGGCATGCAGGAGCAGGCGCCGTTCCCGGTGCTGTCGATCCACATGGTACGCGTGGGCGAGGAGACGGGCCGGCTCGAGGACATGCTCCTCAAGGTCGCCGAGACGTTCGAAAACGAGGTCGGCACCGACCTCAAGCGCGTGCTGCGACTGCTCGAGCCCGTGATCATCTTCGCCATGGGGGTGCTCGTTGCTTTCATCGTCGTCGCCATGATGCTTGCTATCTTTTCGATCAACGAGATACCGCTTTGAGGCACGCGGGGGGGATGGGATGGGGGGCTCCCTGCGCGCCGACGACGGGTCTCATGGGCTGGGCGGTCAATACACTGCGCCTTGGCGCCCGCGCGCTGACTACACGCGGCGCGCAGGGAGCCCCCCACCCCATCCGCCCCGCGCGGTCATGCGTTCTGCTTGATGGAACGCGGCAGCTCAGAGCACCATCGCGGCGACTTTTTGGGCGTAGGACACGATTCTCGGGGTGCACGCGTCTAAGTGGTTTCCAAAGGCGACGAGTGATGGGACGGAACCGCCGATTTGTCGGATCTTATCTTCTTGATCAGCGGGGGTTTACGTTGATCGAGCTGCTCGTGGTCATCATCGTGCTGGGGTTGCTCGTGGGGTTGGTCGGGCCGCGGTTGTTTGGGAGGGTTGGGCAGTCGAAGCAGGCAGCGGCCAGGGCGCAGATCGAGCTGCTGGGGGCGGGGCTCGATCAGTATCGGCTCGATGTCGGGTCGTATCCGAACGCGGGACAGGGTCTCGACGCGCTCCAGCGCAATCCGAACGTCAACAACTGGAACGGGCCCTATCTGAAGAAGGCCGTGCCCAAGGATCCGTGGGGCAATCAGTACAAGTACCGCTGCTGTCCGGGCCAGAATGGGGAGTACGACCTCTGGTCCGAAGGCGCCGACGGGGCGCCGGGTGGCGAAGGCGAAAACGCGGACATCACCTCATGGGACAGCAGTCAAAAATAGATGCCCGGGGCTTCACCCTCCTCGAGCTGATCGTCACCCTGGTGGTCGTCGCGGTCGCGGTGGGCCTCGTCGCCCCCACGATCGGGCGCAGCACCGAAGCGCTCCGCGTTCGCGCCGAGGTGGCCGGTTTCTCGGCCACGCTCCGTCACGCGCGCGAGCAAGCGATCACGACGCGGCAGCCGTTCACGGTGGCGGTCAACCCGACGACTCATCTGCTCACGGTCACGACCGGTGAGGACGAGGTGCGGTGGACGAAAGCGCTCTCGAGCAAGGTCGGGATCGAGGCCCAGTCGCAGAGCGCCCTGACGGTTCGGTTCGAGCCGCAGGGCACGTCGAGCGGCGGCGAGTTTCGTCTGATCTCGGGCAAGATCGGCTATCGCGTCAGCGTCGATCAGGTCACCGGCCGCGTGCGGAGCCAGCGCGAATGAGCCGCCGGCTCGACCAGCGGGGCTTCACGCTCCTCGAGGTGCTGATCGCGTTCGCGATCCTGAGCGTGGCGGTCGTCGCCGTGATCCAGGGCTTCGCGCAGGGCCTCAGGCTCTTGAAGACGGCTGGCGATCACCAGCAGGCGATCCTGCTCGCCGATCAGAAGACGCGTGAGCTCGTGATCCCGGTCGAGGGGCGCGACCAGGGCAAGGAAGGCAGCTACGACTGGGAGCGCGTCGTTACCGTCGTCCCGGCGCCCGATCTGGCGCGCACGCCGGCGACCAACAAGTGGCGCATCTACCGGGTCGACGTGAAAGTCAACTGGGGCGACAAGCGCGGCGTCGAGATCGTGAGCCTTCGCACGTCGGCTGAGACGCCGAACACGGGGACGCCGACGTCGACGGTGGTGACGACGCCGTCGGGAGCGCCGCGCACACCGGGCGTGCTGCCGCAGACACCCGGGATGCAGACACCCGGCACGTCGACGGGGATGTTTCGGCGATGAAGCGCAACCAGCGCGGCTTCACCTTGCTCGAGCTTCTGCTGGCGCTCGCCATCGTCGGCGCGCTCGTCGTAATCGCGTTCAGCAGTGTCCGGATCGCGCTGGCGTCCTGGCGGCAGGGCGAGGATCGCGCCGAGGCGTACCAGCACCTGCGCGGCGTGGCGCTGACCCTGGCCCGCGCGCTCGGCTCGACCTATCCCTACAACGCGCCACGCGGCGACACGCCGACCGCGGTGCTCCTGTTCGCCGGCGGCCCGTCGAGCCTCGAGTTCGTGACGCAAAACGCTCCGTATCCGGCGTCGGTCCCGGTCGCGTTCACCGCGGTCGTGATCGAGCTCTCCACCACCGGCGAGCGACAGGGGCTCGTCATCCGGCAGCGCGTGCTGCCCAACCGCAACCCGTTCACCGACGCGAAGGTCGCGTTCAACGATCCGACCCTGACCGAGCTCTCGTTCAGCTACCTCGACGACAACGGCGGCTGGCAGGACACGTGGGACGTCGACACCCAGAAGCGCCTGCCGCGCGCCATCCGCATCAACGTGGGCGGGACGCTCAACGGCCGGCCGCAGGCGCTCTTGCCCTTGACCGTACCGCTGCGCGTGGGGATCGAGCAGCAATGAGGCGCCGAGGAATCGTGCGCGACGAGCGCGGGTTCGCCTTGCTGATCGTGCTGCTCGTGCTGGCGCTGGTAGCCGTCGTCGGCGCCGAGTTCTCGTACTCGATGCGGCTCGAGGCCTCGGCGGTGCGTGCGTACAAGAACGGCATCATCGGCGGCCACCTGGCCGAGACCGCCCTCGAGCAGGCGATCCGCGAGATCGTGGCCGACGCCCCGCTCGTCGTCGAGGAGGACGACGGCCTGCTCAGCTTCTACACCGCCGATCGGCGCCCCCTGCCGCGCCTGTCCCGCAGCAAGTCGCAGCTCGTCGGCGGCTACTACTCGTATCGCATCACCGACGAGGAAGCCCGGCTCAACCTGAACACGTCGCCGCCCGATCGCGTCGATCGCCTCCTGCTGGCGCTCGGGATCGAGAAGGAAGACCGCGACACGATCACCGACTCGCTCCAGGACTGGCGCGATCCCAACGAGGAGCATCGGGCCAACGGCGCCGAGAGCGACGACTATTATCTGAAGCTCCCGGTTCCGTACCGGGCGCGCAACGCGAACATCGAGTCGGTCGCCGAGCTCCAGCAGATCAAGGGCATCACCCCGGCCGTCTACAACGGCACCAAGGACCGTCCGGGGCTCGCCACGCTCGTCACCGTTCGCAGCAGCGGCACGGTGAACATGAACACCGCCGCGCCCGCGGTGCTGGGAGCACTCGGGCTCTCGACCGCCGAGATCTCGGAAATCCGTCAGGGCCGACACAACAACGGGCCCTACGCGAACGTGCCGGGCAAGTTCGGCGGCCGCAACCTCGGCGTCAGCACGCGCACGTTCCGGATCGAGGCGGAGGGCATCGTCGACGATCGTGTGACGGCTCGGCTGACGGCGATCGTGCAGAAGCGCACCGACGTCGACCCGCCGTCGGTCGTGGTCCTCGAGTGGTCGGGGGGCCGTTGACTCTTTCCTTACGATCGGTTAGGGGTGTTACCCTACCTTGATGAAGTTCGCGGTACCTAAATTCTCGCAGCTCCGGCTCGCGGTCGTGATGCTCGGCGACCGGCTCGGGGTCGCGGCGATCCAGCGCGATCGGGTGGAAACCTTCTCGGTCGAGGCGGAGAACCCCGGCGCCGCGCTGCGCGCGGAGCTCGACGCGCGCGCGCTGCCGGCACGCACGGTGGCGATCGGCCTCGCGCGCTCGACCGTCACCGTGAAGCCGATCGATCTCCCGGCCGTCGCCGGCGCGGCACAGGACATGGTGAAGTTCGAGCTCGAGCGCCATCTGCCGATTCCGGCCGACGACGCGGCGTTCGACTTCGCGGAGCTTCCGCCCGAGCCCGACGTCGAGAGCACGAGCGAGGGCAAGCGCGTGCTGATCGCGGCGGCCGACCGCCGGCTGATCGAAGCCGCGCTGCGCGTCGCCGACGAGGCGAAGCTGCGTCCGGTGTCGATCACGGTCGCGGCGCACAATCTGGTCGCGCTGGTCGACACCGACCGCCAGCAGCGCGTCGCGTGGCTGCACCGCAACGGCGACACGGCGGAGCTCCTGTTGCTCCACGGCGACATGGTCGTGTTCAGCCGAAGCTTCGCCGCCGCCGACGACGAGACGCTGAACGCCGAGACGCGCCGAAGCTTCGCCGGCGCGCGGTGGCGCGGCTGCAACGCGATCTGGGTCTCGGGCGACGGTGCGGCCGCCGCGCCGCTGCTCGACCTCGGCGTGCCGATCTCCGATCCGCCGTGGTCGGCGCGCGCCGAGCGACGTCTGGCGCAGGTCGCCGAGCCGCGCGGCGCCCTGGAGCTCGCGCTGGCGACGGCGTCCAACCGCAGTCTTCGCGGGCTCGACCTGATCCCGGCGGCGATCAAGCCGCGCCGGTTCACGAAGCAAGAAATCCTGACGGGCGGCGCGCTGGCGGCGACCGCGGTGTTGGCGCTGGCGGCGCTCCTGGTGCCGGGCTTCGTCGAGAACCGCCGGCTCGCGCGGCTCAACGGCGAGATCGCGCGCATCGAGCCGGACGTGCGCGCGGTCGAGCGCGTCGCGCGCGAGCTCGACCAGAAGCGTCAGCTGGTCGGCGTCGTCGAGAAGATCAACGGGAGCGCGCTGCAGCCGTTGGGCCTGCTCCGCGAGCTCACGGACATCGTGCCGAGCGACGCGTGGGTGACCTATCTCGCGCTCGACGCCAAGGGCGTCGAGATTACCGGCCAGGCCGGTGCGGCCAGCAACCTGATTCCGCTGCTCGAGAATTCGCCGCGGCTCGAGCGCGTCGAGTTCGCCTCGCCGGTCACGCGCGGACGCGACCGCGAGCAGTTCAGGATCCGCGCCGCGTGGGAGCCGCCGGCGGCGGTGCCGGTCGCGGCAGCGCCGCAGCCAC
>DATEMW010000094.1:0-9483 GCA_035275385.1 Candidatus Methylomirabilota bacterium
ATCACCATCGGAATGTTGAAGCGCCCCTGCGAGCGCATCCGGTAGCGCGCGCAGTGGTTCTCGATCTGATGGAAGCACTGGAACGCGAAGCCCGAGAACTGGATCTCGCACACGGGCTTGAGGCCGTAGAGCGCCATGCCGACCGCGGTGCCGATGATCGCCGCCTCGGCGAGCGGGCTGTCGATCACGCGCTGCGAGCCGTACTTGCGCTGCAGATCGTCGGTCACGCGGAAGACGCCGCCGTCCACGCCGACGTCCTCGCCCAGCACCAGCACGTCGGCGTCGCGCTCCATCTCCTGGAACAGCGCCTGGTTGAGCGCCTTGACCATGTTCAGCTTGGCCATGGCGTTACCGTCGCGTCAGCCGCTGGCCGCGCATCGGCGTGGCCCCGGGCTGCGGGGTGGTGGGGTCGTGCGCGCGCGCCGGCTCGTCGGTCTGGCGCGCCGAGAGATCGTCGCGCTGCGCCTGCAGGTGCGGCGGCAGGTCGGCGTAGACGTGGTCGAACATCGTGAGCGGATCGGCGGGCGGCGCCGACTCGAAGCGGCGGATCGCCTCGGCGATCTCCTCGTCGACCGCCTGCTCGAGCCCTTCTTCGAGCAGGTTGCGCTTCTCGAGATAGGCACGGAAGCGGGTCAGCGGGTCCTTCTGCTCCCACATCGTGACTTCCGCCTCGCTCCGGTACTTGGTGGGATCGTCGGCGGTCGTGTGCACGCCCAGGCGATAGGTCACGCACTCGATCAACGTCGGGCCGTCGCCCGCGCGCGCCCGCTCGACCGCCTCGCGCGCGGCGGCGTAGACCGCCAGGACGTCGTTGCCGTCCACCTGGATGCCGGGAAGGCCGTACGCCAGCGCCTTCTGGGCGATCGTGCGCGAGTGGGTCTGCTTCTTCAGCGGCACCGAGATCGCCCACTGATTGTTCTGGCACACGAAGACGACCGGCACGTGCCAGACGCCGGCAAAGTTCAGCGCCTCGTGGAAGTCGCCTTCGGACGTCGCGCCGTCGCCGAAGTACGCCATGACGACGACGTCGTCGCCGCGGTACTGGGCGGCGTAGGCGAGACCCACCGCGTGCGGCAGCTGCGTCGCGACCGGGATCGTGATCGGCAGATCGTGCTGATCGGGCGCCGGCTGCCCGCCCTCGAGATGACCCGCGAAGAAGAGCAGGAGCTTCTCGATCGGCCAACCCCGCCAGATCATCGACGCCGTCTCGCGGAAGGAGGGGACCATCCAATCCTTCGGGCGCAGGCTGAACACGCTGCCCATCTGCGCGGCTTCCTGTCCCTTGGTGGGCGCGAACGTGCCGATGCGTCCCTGACGCTGCAGACGCACCATCCGCTCGTCCAGCCGGCGCCCGAGCAGCATGGCGCGATAGAGCGACCTCAGATCCGTGTCGGCGAGCTTGGGCTCGAGCGCGGTGTCGAGGTTGCCGTCGCTGTCGAGGATCGACAGGTATTCGACCTGGAACCGTGGTTCGAGGGCGATTCTGGGCATTGGCGGCCCAAAACCCATTCTAACGCCCGGACCGCCGAACGCTACTTCTTCGCGGCGGCTCGCTTGGCAGGGGCGGCGGGGGCGGCGGGCTGCTTGGCCTTGGCCAGGGGGCGCTTCTCGCCCGAGGCGACCCGCTTGGCCAGGCTTTCCTTGAGGGCCTCCATCAGGTCGATCACCTGCGCGCGGGGCGCTTCCGGCGCGGCGACCGTGACTTCCTTGCCCTCCACCTTCTGGTTGATCAGCTCGAGGACGCGGTGGCGGTATTCGTCCTCGTACTGCTCGGGATGGAACTCGTCGTTGGACAGGCCGTCGATCAGCTGTCCGGCCAGGTCGAGCTCGCCGGGCCGGATCTTGGCCGACTGTCCCCGGTCGATCTCGCTGAAATCGCGCACCTCGTCGGCGAAGTACATCGTGTGGAGCATCAGGCCGCCCTGGGCCGGACGGATGAGCACGAGGCTCTCTTTGCCGCGCATGACGAACTTCGCGAGCGCGACCTTGCCCTGCTTGTCCATCGCGTCGGCGAGCAGCCGGTAGGCCTTGTCGCCGCCCTTGTCCGGGCCGAGGAAGTACGTGCGCTCGTAGTAAATCGGATCGACTGAGGCAAGCGGCACGAACTCGGTGATGTCGATCATCTTCGACGCTTCGCCCTCGAGCTTCTTGAGTTCGTCGTCGGCCACCCGCACATATTGGTCCTTCGAGAACTCGTAGCCGCGCACGAGCGCGGAGCGGTCGACGACCTCGTTGTCGACCGGGCAAAACGTCTGCTGCTTGATCCGCGAGCCGCACTTGGCGTGCAGCATGTTGAAGGCGACGTTCGCGGACGACGCCGCGGTGTACATCCGGATGGGGATCGAGACCAGTCCGAACGAAATCGTCCCGGAGCCGATCGAGTGCGGCGCCATGGTTTGCACGATAGCACGATGGTCCCTATGATGCGCGAAGGGTCCGCCTCTCCCATGGATAGCGTTCCGACGACGGTCGAGCGGCAAGATATCGGGGCTCCCGCGCCCGCGGGACGGCGGCGCGTCTCCGTCATCACGATTCTCGCGGCGATCGTGGTCGTCGCGTTCATCGCGCTGATGATGTGGCTGCAATACGGCGGCTCCCGCGTCGAGGGCGTGGAGGAGCCCGAGCGCGCGCTCGCCTTGATCGTCGGCCGCACGATGGACATCGACACCGCGATCGAGCGCGCGTCGCCGTGGGAGCGCGTCATGTACCGCGTGCTGTCGACCGACCCATCCGAGGATGTCGACGAAGCGATCCGCTGGTACGAAGAGCTCGCGAGCGCGTCGTTCGATCCGTCGGTCGACCTGCATCTGACGATCCTCGAGGGCGAGGCCGGCCGGCGCGACCGCGTGCAGCGCCGAGTCGCGGAGTGGGAGCGCCGCGACGATCCGCTTCCCGCGTTCGCGCGCCTGATCGGCCTCGCCTATCTCGGCCTGGAGATCGACACGGATGCCGGGGCCGACGACCTGGCGGTCGCCAGGACCCTGGAGCCGGGATGGTTCAGGGACCGGCTCGCGATCCGCCTCGCCGCGCGCGTCGGCGATCTCAACCTGTCGGCCGCGGCGACCGCGGCGCAGGCCGAGCGGTCGAGCCGGCTGCTGGCGCGCATGCGCGCGACCATCGCGGTCGAGGTGGTGCTGATCGGCCTCGGGCTCCTGCTGCTGGCGCGGATCGTGTGGCGGCGCCGCGCGCTCGACCGGGTCGGTGTCGCCATCCTGCCGCCGCCGTGGCCCGGCCGTCTCGGCATCGAGGTGTTGATCTGGGGCGGCGCGCTCGGGGCGATCACGCTGACCGTGCTGTATGTCGTGTCGTCGTTCGGCCCGGAGCTTCCGTACTCGCGCGTGCTGCTCGGCGTCGCGACGAACCTGTCGTTCGTGCCGCTGCTCGTGCTCGCCCAGCGCTTCCTGATACGGCCGGCGGGGCTCAGCACGGGCGAGACGTTCGGTCTGGCGCCCACTCGGGCCGGCGTCGGCCGGCTCGTGCTGGTCGTCCTGACCTTGCTGGCGCTCGGGCAGGTCGGCGAAGGCCTCATCGACGTCGCCGGCCGCTGGATGGGCTTCTCGGCGCACTGGACGGAGTGGTTCGATCGCGATCTCGTCTGGGGCTCGCGGACGGTGGTGGGCCTCACGGTCTTCGACACGGTCGTGCTGACGCCGATCTTCGAGGAGATCGTGTTCCGCGGCCTCCTCTTCGCGACCCTCCGCCGTAGATTGGGCGTGAGCGAGGCGGCCGTACTGAGCGCCGCCATATTCGCCATCGCCCACGGCTACGGGGTGCTCGGCTTCGCGGCCGTTTTCTGGAGCGGCCTGCTGTGGGCGTGGTCGTACGAGCGGACGGGCAGCCTGCTTCCGTCGATGGCGGCGCACGGCGTGGACAATCTGCTGGCTTCGCTCTCGGTGATCCTGGTCCTGCGTGGCTAGCCGCGATCTCGGAGAATATCGGCGCAAGCGCGATCCGACCGCGACGCCCGAGCCGTTCGGCGGTCCAGCGCCGGCGGGCGGCAGCCGGTTCGTCGTCCACAAGCATTCGGCGCGGCGGCTGCACTACGATCTGCGGCTCGAGATCGACGGGGTGCTGAAGAGCTGGGCGGTGCCCAAGGGCCCCTCGACGCGCTCGCACGAGAAGCGGCTGGCCGTTCACGTCGAAGACCATCCCGTCGAGTACGCCGATTTCGAGGGCGTCATTCCCGAAGGCAGCTACGGCGCCGGTCCGTCGATCGTCTGGGACGCCGGCCGCTTCGAGCTCCTGAAGCCCGAGCCGGCGAGCGCGCAGATCGAGCGCGGCAAGCTCGAGTTCGAGCTGTTCGGCTACAAGCTGCGCGGCGCGTGGACGCTCGCGCGCATGAGCGGCAAGGAGCGCGACTGGCTCTTGCTGAAGAAGTCGGACGAGTACGTCAGCGAGACCGAGCCGACCGAGCGCTATCCCGAGTCGGTGCTTTCGGGTCTGACGATCGAGGAGCTCCGGGAGGGCGCCGGCCGGGTCGACGTCCTGCGGCGGCGACTGAGCGAGCTCGGCGCGCCCCGCGCGTCGATCGCGCCCGGCGGCGATCTGCTGATGCTCGCGACGCTCGTCGACACGACCCCGTCCGATCCGTCATGGCTGTTCGAGATCAAGTACGACGGCGTCCGCGTCCTGGCCACGCGGGCCGGCGACGAGATCGAGCTGCGCCACCGGAGCAACCAGGTCGTCACGGCGCGCTACCCGGAAGTGGTGGCGGCGCTCCACGCTTTGCCCTTGCAGAGCTTCATGCTCGACGGCGAGATCGTGGCGCTCGACGACCGCGGCCGGTCGAGCTTTCAGCGCCTTCAGGAGCGCATGGGGCTCACGCGGCCGGCCGACGTCGAGCGGGCGCGCGGGCAGGTGCCGGTGAGCGCGGTCGTCTTCGACGCGCTGGCACTAGACGGCCGCGACCTGCGACGGCTGCCGCTCGAGGCGCGAAAGGAATGCCTGAAGCTCCTGGTGCCTCCGCGCGGCGTCGTCTATTTCGGCGATCACGTGCTCGGCCAGGGCGCGGAGTTCCTCGCGGCCGCCTGCGAGCAGGGACTGGAGGGCGTCGTCGCCAAGCGGCGCGACAGCGCGTACGCGTCGAAGCGCTCCCGGGATTGGCTCAAGATCAAGTGCCATCTCCGGCAGGAGTTCGTCGTCGGCGGATACACGGTGCCGCAGGGAGCGCGCACGCGCTTCGGCGCCCTGCATCTGGGCCTCTACGACAAGGGGGAGCTCGTCTACGTCTCGAAGGTGGGCACGGGCTTCGACGATCGCGCGCTCGAGAGCATCAGCGAGAAGCTTCGTCCGCTGGTTCGCGCGACGTCGCCGTTTGCTCGCGGGACTCCTTCTGGGCGTGGACATACCTGGGTGGAGCCTCGGCTCGTCGCTGAAGTTCGCTTCGGCGAGTGGACTCGCGACGGCGGTATCCGTCATCCGTCTTTCGTCGGCTTGCGTGAGGACAAACGCCCGGAAGACTGTACTCGCGAGGCGCCCGTCGTGGCGGCAGGCGGGGCGGAGGGGGTGGGGGACCCGGTGCGGGCTGCGTCACCCACTCGCCCGCGTTCCGCGGCTCTTCGAGCCGCGGGCGGGACTCGGGGGTCCCACTCCGCCCGCACCGGATCCCCCACCCCCTCCGCCCCGCCTGCCGGTGAGACGGGCGACCACACGGACGTCTTGCGGCGTTCGTCTTCGCAGCGCTCGGTCAAGGCGGCGCGTCGTCGGCGCCCTTCGTCGCGCGCGTCGGACGACGCCGTCGACGGCGCTACCGAGCGGCGGGTCACTGTTACGAATGCGGGGAAGGTGTTTTGGCCTGATGAGGGGTATACGAAGGCGGAGCTGATTGGGTACTACGAGGCGGTGGCTGGATGGTTGTTGCCTTATTTGCGAGATCGGCCGCTGGTGTTGACGCGGTATCCGGACGGGATTACGGGCAAGTCGTTCTTTCAGAAGGATGCGCCGGAGTGGACGCCGTCGTGGGTGCGGACGGAGCGGATTCATGCCAACGACGTGGATCGCGACATCGACTACTTCGTCGTCGATGATCTGGAGAGTCTACGGTACGTCGCGAACCTCGGAACGATCCCGCTGCATCTGTGGAGCTCGCGGCTCGCGGCGCTCGACCATCCGGACTGGCTGGTGCTCGATCTCGATCCCAAGGGCGCGCCCTTCACCGACGTCGTCAAGGTCGCGCGAGCGCTGCGCGGCATCCTCGACGAGCTCGAGCTGCCGAGCTATGTGAAGACGTCCGGCGCGACGGGGCTGCACATCTTCCTGCCGCTCGGCGCGGGCTACGACTTCGAGGTCACGCGGACGTTCGCGCGCCTGCTGGCGACGATCGGCGTCGAGGCCGAGCCCGCGATCTCGACGATCGCGCGGCCGCTGCACTCGCGCGGCGGCAAGGTCTACATCGACTTCGGCCAGAACGGGCGCGGACAGACGGTCGTGGCCCCGTTCTCGGCGCGCCCGCTGCCCGGCGCGCCGGTGTCCTGCCCGCTACGCTGGGAGGAGGTCACCGCGAAGCTCGATCCGGCGCGCTTCACGATCAAGACGGCGCCGGCGCGCTTCGCGAAGCTGGGCGATCCGCTGGCGCCGGTGCTCGAGGGCCGCATCGATCTCGCGGCCGCCTTGCAGAAGCTCGAGCGCCGGCGTCCCGCGAAGCGCTGACCAGGCTCGACGGTCCGCGTTACCGGCTCACGCTGGCGGCTCGCCGAGACTGAGCTTTAGCATCGCCAGCATCTCGTCGATCTCCGCGCGCGAGACGTTCAGCGCCGGCATGAAGCGCAGGGTGTCCGGGCGCGGCGCGTTCACGAGCAGGCCGTGGTCGAGGGCGGCGGCGGAGACCTTCTTCGCGTCACGGCCTTTGAGCTCGAGCGCCTGCAGCAACCCGCGGCCGCGGACTTCGCCGTGGCCGAGCTCGGCGGCGAGCGCCCGGAGGCGATCCATCAAATAGATGCCGTTGGCGACGACGGCGTCGAGGAATTCCTTCTTCGCCACGGTCTCGACGACCGCGCAGCCCACGGCGGCCATCAGCGGGCTGCCGTTGAAGGTGCCGCCCTGGTCGCCGTACTCGAAGCAGCTGGAGTGTGCAGAGGCCACGAGCGCCGCGAGCGGCACGCCGCCGCCGAGCCCTTTGCCGAGCGTGATGATGTCGGGCTGGACGCCCGCGTGCTGATAGCCGAAGAAGCGCCCGGTGCGCCCGATGCCGGTCTGGATCTCGTCGCAGATGAGCAGGACGCCGCGCTCCTTCGTCAGAGCCGACAGCGCGCGCAGGTACTCATCGCCGGCCGCGAACACGCCGGCCTCGCCCTGGATCGGCTCGAGCATCACCGCGACCGTGGCCGGCGTAATCGCGTCGGCAACCGCGGCGAGGTCGCCGAGCGGCACCTTGCGAAAGCCCGGAACCTTCGGCGGGAAGATCTCGTCCCAGCCCGGCTTGCCCGAGGCGGCCATCGTGGCGAGCGTGCGCCCGTGGAAGCTCGCATGCATCGTGACGATCTCGTGCGCGCCGCCGCGATACCGGGCGCCCCACTTGCGCGCGAGCTTGATCGCGCCCTCGTTGGCCTCAGCGCCGCTATTGCAGAGGAACACCTGGTCGAGACCGGAGGCCTCGGCCAGGAGAGCGGCCAGCTGAGCCATCGGCTCGTTGTAGTACGCCGGGCTGCAGTTGATGAGTCGCGCCCCCTGCGTGGCGAGCGCGTCGAGCACCACGCGCGGCGAATGGCCGAGACAGTTCACGGCCCAGCCCTGGACGAAGTCGAGATAGCGCTTGCCGTCCCGATCCCAGAGCCAGGAGCCGGCGCCCTTCACCATGACCGGCGCGGGCCGCTCCGCGATTTTCATGACGTGGTCGAGCTGTGCATGCATGTCGAACCCTCCTCGAGTCTCGAATGGATCGATCGGCCGGTCGTTCACCGCGAACCGAGTCGGCGCTGCATGATCGTGACGTCGTGCCAGCGGCCGAGCTTGTACGCCGACTCGCGCTCGGTGCCGACCACCTCGAAGCCGTGCCGCGCGTGTAGCCGGAGCGACGCGGAGTTCCGCGCGGTGATCCGCGCCAGGATCGAGTGATGCTCGAGCTGCCGCGCGCGCCGGATCAGCTCGTCCAGGATCAGGCCGCCGAGTCCCGTGCCGCGGCGGCTCCGCTCGACGTAGACCGAATCCTCGACGGTGCGCGCGAAGGCCGGCTTGGCGAGATACGGCGAGAGCGCGCCGTAGGCCAGCACGGTCTCGTGGTCGGGCGCCACGGCGACGACGACCGGATAGCGTTCGGTATGTCGGGCGAGCCACTCGCGCTGAGCCGACGAGCTGCGGGGCTCGGTGTCGGTCGTCGCGTCGGTCCCGAGGACTTCGTGATTCCAGATCGCGGCGATCTGGTCCAGATCGGCGTCGCGCGCGGCGCGGAGCGCGACGCGGGCGGCCGGCGGTTCGCTACGCGGGCAGGGGAGCGGACAGGCCTTGAGCTCGGCGAAGGAGCCTCCGGCGTCCGGCATCGACGCGGGCCCGGTCCAGGCGATCCTTCGCGAGCACTTCCAGGAGGTAGTAGCTGTGTTCCATGGCGGGCATGATGAACCGGAATCCGCTATCAGTAAAATCAATTGTCTTGATCGTTACGATCAGGTAATTTTTGACGTTCCACTCGTGAACATCCAGCTGACGCATCTACAAACGCTCGGGGCCGTCGCGCGCCACGGGAGCTTCTCCCGCGCCGCGCGCGAGCTCCGACTCACGCAGCCCGCCGTGAGCATGCAGGTCCGCCAGCTCGAGAACGAGCTCGGCGTGGCGCTGCTCGAGCGCGTCGGCAAGCGCAGCTACACGACCAAGGCGGGCGAGCTCTTGCTGGCGCACGCCGGTCGCGCGATGCAGGAGCTCGAGCGCGGGCTCGAGCTGGTCCAGCAGCTCAGAGGCATCGTGGCCGGGCGCATCCGGCTCGGCACCAGCGCGTCGTTCAGCATCTATCTGCTGCCGTCGGCGCTGCGGAAATTCCGCGCGCGCTATCCGCAGACCGAGCTGGTCGTGGTCACCGGCAACGCGCCCGAGATCACGCGCGCCGTCGTGGCCAACGAGCTCGACGTCGGGATCGTGAGCCTGCCGGTGCGTGAGCGCGAGCTCGCGGTGACGGCGCTCCATCGCGACGAGCTCGTGGCGATCGGCCCGCCCGACCGGCGCTGGCCGCGGCGCCGCGCGACGGCGGTCGAGCTCGCGAAGGAGCCGCTGATCCTGTTCGAGCAGGGCGCGACCTTGCGGCGCGTGATCGACGACTGGTTTCAGCGCGGCGGCGCGACGCCGGCCTTGCCCATGGAGCTCGGCAACACCGAGGCGATCAAGAAGCTGGTCGAGGCGGGGCTCGGGCTGTCGGTGACGTCGTCGTTTGCGGCGAAGCCCGAGGTGCGGGCGCGGCGGCTCAGCGCGGTGAAGCTCGCGCCGCCGCTCTTTCGCCAGATCGGGATCGTGCTGCGGCGCGACAAGCCGAAGACGCCGGTGCTCGACGCCTTCCTCGGC
>DATEMW010000095.1:0-2547 GCA_035275385.1 Candidatus Methylomirabilota bacterium
AGCGCCAGCTCGTAGCCGCCGCCCGCGCACGGCCCGTTCACCGCGCAGAGATAGACCTGACGCGACTCGGCCGTCGCCTCCTCGATCGCGTTGCGCGTCTCGTTGGTGAACTTGCAGAAGTTCACCTTCCAGCCATGCGCCGACTGCGAGAGCATGCGGATGTTGGCGCCGGCGCAGAACACGCGCTCCTTGCCGGACGTCACGATCACCGCGCCGACTTCGGGGTGCTCGAAGCGCAGCCGCTGGATCGCGTCGTAGAGCTCGATGTCCACGCCGAGGTCGTACGAGTTGAGCTTGAGCTCGTAGCCCGGCCGGAGCCCGCCGTCTTCCTTGACGTCCATCGCCAGGGTGGCGACGGGACCGTTGAAGGCGAGCTTCCAGTGGCGATACTTCGATGGCTCCGTCCTGAAGTCGACCCGCACGCGCTCTGCCGTGTCAGCCATGTGCTATCCCAGAATGACCCAGAGCGCCTGAGCCTGCTTGCCGCCGAGGTTTTCCCAGCCGTGGGCCACGCCGCCGTCGAGCAGCGCGCTGTCGCCGGCCTCGAGCAGGTGGCGGTCGCCATCGTAGTGGAGCGCGACCTTGCCCTCCAGCACGTAGAACAGCTTCAGCTGGCCCGGCTTGATGATGACCTTCTCGGTCGTGAAGCCGCGGGACTTCGGTCCGAGCGTCGAGACCACCGCGCGGATCTTGCCCTGGAAGAGCCCGGCACCGAGCA
Organism: Candidatus Methylomirabilota bacterium; assembly: GCA_035275385.1. Classification (GTDB taxonomy): domain Bacteria; phylum Methylomirabilota; class Methylomirabilia; order Rokubacteriales; family CSP1-6; genus AR31. Next base: position 719 of record DATEMW010000095.1, read on the forward strand.
CGGCCCAGCGCTCCGAGGAGCCGTCGAACGAGACGACCGGATAGTCGCGCTTGTGCGAGATCACGATGCTGCCGGCCGGCTTGCCATCGAACAGCGCGGCGATCGGCACGCCGAACGCGGAGGCGATCTTGCCGAGCGTGTTGAGCGAGGGCGAGAGCCGGCCCGATTCGATCTGAGAGACCATGCTGGGCGTGAGCCCCGCCTTCTCGGCCAGCTGCCGCTGCTGCAGGTCGCGCTCGCCGCGCAGCCGCTTGATGCGCTCGCCGAGTGCCGTCACGCGACTTCCTCCGACGAGGCTCCGAGCTCGCGGAGCCCCGCCACCGCGGCGACGGCCCGCGCGACGAAGACCCGCGTGACCTTCTTTCGGTACGGATGAGTGAAGTCGGTGTTGTCGAGCGGCTTCGCGGGGCCGGCCGCCAGGTCGGCGACGTGGGCGATCAGCTCCGGCGTCACTCGCTGACCCGAGAGCGCCGCCGCGGCCTTCTCGGACGGCCGCGGCTGCGAGGCAACCGCGCCCAGCACGATGCGTGAGTCACGGACCACGTCGCCCTCCATTCTGGCCGCCACCGCCACTCCGAGCACCGGAAAGTCGAACGAGCCGCGCCGGCGCAGCTTCAAGTACACCGAGCGCCAGCCGTCGGCCGGCGGCAGCTCGATGTCGGCGACGATCTCGTCGGGACGCTTGGCAAGATAGTCGATGCCGTCGTCCTGGTACAGCGCCGCCATCGGCACGGTGCGCTCGCCCTCGGCTCCGACCAGCCTCAGCTTCGCGCCGAGCGCCCAGAGCACCGGGGCGGTGTCGGACGACGACACGGCCCAGCACCGGGAGCTCCCGGGCGCCACCAGACAGATGTCGCCGTCCTTCTTCATGCAGAACCCGATGGCCCTACGCCATTCGTAGGACTGATTGTAGTAGTTGCACCGGGTGTCCACACAGACGTTGCCCCCGATGGTACCCATGTTCCGGAGCTGAGGCGAGGAGACGAGTCCGGCGGCCGTCGCGAGCGCGGGAAAGTCGCGCTGGATGTCGCGGTGCGCGGCGACGGCGGAGAGCGTCGTGCCCGCGCCGATCGTGAAGCCACCTCGCGCGGAGGTCCGGATCCCCGAGAGCTCGCGAATCGCGCGGAGCCCGACCAGCACCTTGGGCTCGAACTGCCGTCGCTTCATGTTCGGGTAAAGATCGGTCCCGCCGGCGACCAGCATCGCATCGCCGCGATGCTCGGCCATGAGCCGGGCGGCGCCGGCAACCGTGGACGGCGCGAGGTACGTGAACGCAGGCAGCCGGATCATGTCGCGAAGGGTCGGGAGACGATCGCGTCGGCCGGTTTGCCGAACGCGGACTCGACGACCAGCGGCTCCTTGAACGTGAACAGCGGCAGGCGCTCGGGCCCGACTCGCGCCGGCTTGCCCGCGCGCTTGAGGTCGAGCGCCTTGAGGATCTTGTCCGGTGTGATCGGCACCTCGTCGATCCGAATACCCAGAGCGTGATGGATCGCGTTCGCGATCGCCGGGATCACCGGCAGGAGCGGCCCCTGGCCGGCTTCCTTGGCGCCGAACGGGCCCTCGGGGTCGTCGGTCTCGATGAGGATCGTGTGGATCTCCGGGGTCTCGAGCGTGGTGGGGCTTTTGTAATCGAGCATCGAGGGATGCTTGTGCAGATTCTTTCTGAAGACCTGCTCCTCCATCAGCGCCTCGCCGATGCCCATGTACACCGAGCCCTCGACCTGCCCTTCGACCAGCAACGGGTTCAGCGCGCGGCCGATGTCGTGGCCGATCCACACGTTCTCGAGGTCGACCGTGCCGACTTCCTCGTCGACCGTCAGCTCGAC
>DATEMW010000096.1:0-3005 GCA_035275385.1 Candidatus Methylomirabilota bacterium
GCCCAGCACGAATCGGCCGTCCGACAGCGACCACAGCGTCTGAATCTCCCGGGCGAGCGGAACCGGGTGATAGTACGGCGCGATCAGGAGCCCCGTCGCCAGACGGATCCGCGACGTGACGCTCGCGGCGTGAGCCAGACACAAGAGCGGGGACATCCACACGGTGCCGTAGAGGCCCGGCGCTTCGAGGAAGTGCTCGGCGACCCAGAGCGCGTCGAATCCGAGCTCCTCGGCCTTTCGCGCAAACGTCTTCACGCGCGCCGCCTGATCCGAGCGCAGATCCCGCCACGCGAACGTCGGCAGATAGACCCCGAATCTCATGGGCCGCCGAGAGTCTACGGCATGGCCCGACGGCGCGGTAGCGGTCTCCGGGGTCAGTGCGGTTGCGACGGCCGTGACGTCGCCCGTACACTTTGCGGGACGACCGTGCGACACGAACCGACCGCGACCCGCCCGGCCGACGGGTGGAGAGGGGCGGAGGCCAGCGATGCGATGGCAGATGGGCCGGCGCAGCGAAAACATCGAAGACCGGCGCGGGATGCCGGCCGGGCGCGGCGCCGCCGTCGGCGGCGGCATCGGCACCCTGGTGCTCGTGCTCGTCGCCCTCTACTTCGGCGTCGATCCGAGCGTGATCCTCCAGGGCGGCGGTCCGACCAGCACCGGGCCCGCGCCGAGCGTTCAGCAGCGCTCGGCGGGCGACGACCAGATGCGCGACTTCGTCTCGGTCGTCCTCGCCGACACCGAAGACACGTGGCGTGAAATCTTCCAGCGGATGGGCCGGCAATACCAAGAGCCTCGGCTGGTGCTCTTCAGCGGCGCCGTCCAGTCGGCGTGCGGCTTCGCCGAGGCGGCCGTCGGCCCCTTCTACTGTCCCGGGGACAAGAAGGTGTACATCGATCTCGCGTTCTACCGCGACCTGCGCGAGCGCCTCGGGGCCCCCGGCGATTTCGCGCAGGCGTACGTGATCGCGCACGAGATCGGTCACCACGTGCAGAACCTGCTCGGCATCGCGGACCGGGTCCGCGCGGCGCAGGGACGGCGCGGCCAGACCGAGGCCAACGCGATGCAGGTCCGCATGGAGCTCCAGGCCGATTGCTTTGCCGGCGTCTGGGCGAACAACGCGCAGCGCGCGCGTCAGGTGCTCGAGGCCGGCGACATCGAGGAGGGCCTGAACGCCGCCTCCGCCATCGGCGACGATCGCCTGCAGCGACAGTCGCAGGGCCGCGTGGTGCCGGAGTCGTTCACACACGGGAGCTCCGCGCAACGCGTGCGCTGGTTCAAGCGCGGCATCGAGTCCGGCGACCCCGGGCAGTGCGACACGTTCGCGGCCGCCAAGCTGTGAGTGCCTGGCGTGTCGAGCGCAGTCGGCGGCGATCCGCCGCGGCGACGCTGACAATCGCATGGACCAACGACGGATAGGCGTCACGCCGCCGGTTGGTGCATGATGCGAGGATGATGACCGGCCCGAACGCGCAACGAGACTACGACGTCGCGGTGATCGGCGGGGGACCGGGTGGCTCCACGGTGGCCACCGCGCTGGCGCGGCGAGGCCGCACGGTAGTCGTGCTGGAGCGCGAGCGGTTTCCGCGCTTCCACATCGGCGAGTCGCAGCTCCCGTGGACCAACGAGATCCTCCACACCCTCGGCGTTCGCGACACGATCGCGGCGTCCGGGTTCATCGAGAAGTGGGGCGCCAGCTTCCGCGGGCCCGACGGCCCCGACGAGCGCTACGCCGACTTCCAGTTCGCGCGCGAGACGCCCACGCCCCAGACGTTCCAGGTCCTCCGCGAGAAATTCGACGAGATCCTGCTGCGCCACGCCGAGAAGTCCGGCGCGCGGGTGCTCGAGGAGCATCGGATGGTCGACGCCGTCTTCGAGGGCGACGGCGTCACCTTGAGCTACGCGGACAAGCACGGCGGCGCCGGGACGATGCGCGTCGGTGTCGTCGTCGACGCGTCGGGGCGGGCAGGCGTGCTGGCCAAACGCTTCGGCCGCCACGAGCCCGATCCGCTCTTGCTCAACATCGCCGTGCACGCGCAGTACGAGGGCATCCCCCGCGCGGCGGGCCGGCGGGCCGGCGACATCCGGATGTTCACGCGTCCCGACATGGGCTGGCTCTGGTTCATTCCGCTCTCGGACACCGTCATCAGTGTCGGCGCCGTCATCCCGCAGAGGGTCCACCGCCGCGAGTCGAAGGCGACAGCGGAAGAGAGCCTGGCCCACTACCTGGCCGGCACGCCGGCGTCGCTGCCGCTCCTCGAGAAAGCCCGGCGTGTCTCGCCGGCGCGGTTCGACGCCGACTATTCCTATCTCGCCACCTGCATGGCGGGTGACCGCTGGGTTGCGGTCGGCGACGCGGCGGCGTTCCTCGATCCCGTCTTCTCGACCGGCGTGATGCTCGCCATGCAGGGCGGGCTCGAAATCGCCGAGGCGATCGACAACGGTCTGCGCAACGGCGACGTGTCGGCGCGGATCTTCGCCGACTACGAGCGCAACGTGCGCCGCCGCTACCATCACTTCCGGCGGTTCGCGGTCGGCTTCTACGAGCCCGCCTTCCGGCGGCTGTGGTACTCGCGGCCGCCGCTGCGCAGCATTTTCGACGCCGTCGTCTCCGTGCTGGCCGGAAACTGGCGCCCCTCGCTCGTGACGCGCGCGCTGATCCAGGTGTTCTTCACGGTCGTCGCCGTCGAGCGCGTCCTGCTGAAGCTCAAGGGCGGCGCAAAGGCCTAGTTCCTCACGCTCCCGCCCGCTCGAAAGTGACGTCCGATTTCTTGCGGCGACCCGGAAAGAGCAAGGAGAGGCCCACCGACGCCGCCAGCAGCACCGCGATGATGGCCAGCGATACCGTGATAGGGAACTTGCCCCCGAACCAGCCGTCGAGCCACGCCATCTTGAGCCCAACGAAGACCAGCACCGCGGCGAGACCGTAGCGGAGCAGATGGAACCGCTCGATGGCGCCGCCCAGCATGAAGTACATCGAGCGCAGGCCGAGGATCGCGAAGACG
>DATEMW010000097.1:0-7482 GCA_035275385.1 Candidatus Methylomirabilota bacterium
GACCGAATTCGCGCCGGGGAAGGTCTTCGGCACCGGCACCCTGAAGCCGATCGACTACTGCGTGGAGCTCGCCGAAGGCCGCATCGCGCCGCCGGCGAACCTCGACATCGCGACCATCCAGGAGCAAGAGCTCGCGATGGCGTTCAGGTTCCACGTCCCGCAATACCTGACTCGCCGCGCGGCGGACTGGAAGGCGCTCGGCTTCACCGAGACGCTGGTCGATTTTGCGACGCTCAACGCAAGGTCGAAATTCTGGGGCGACGACGGGCGCGCGGCGTTCAAAAACTGGGAAGAGGTGAGCGACCCGCGCAACGTGCTCGGGGGACGTCAGGGCGTCGACGAGCGCATCATGCTGCGTGAGCTCTTGCGTCGGGTCGACATGATGGTGCTGCTCGAGAATCGCCTCGACGCGCTGGTTCGGCTGCACACGCCGTTTCCGCCGGGGAAGATCGGCGGCGCGTACCAACCGGGGCTGCCCGGTAATCTCCGGCTCGAAACGTTCTACGGGCCGAACGCGGGATTGACCGAGGTGTTGATTCCGGCCGGCTTCGTGACGACCGTCTACGATCCAGTGTTCGCGCTGAGCCCCGAGGGCACGCGCTACGTGCCGGTGCCCTCGGATACGCCGGCGATCCTTCCCGAGCCCGGGCTGCCGTTCTCGCTGGTGTTCCGCGCCGAGCCGGGCCGCGAGGACGTTCTCTTGAAGATCGCGTCGTCGTACGAGGCGGCCTCGAGGCGCCGCATCCCGCCGCCGGCGTTCGGGCCACTGCCCGCGCGATAGCGCGCGGATCCGCGCCGCCGCGCCGTCCAACGCGCGAGGCTAGACGCCGCGGTCGCTTCGCAGCGCGTCGACCAGCTCTGCCAGGTGCGGCACCTCGTCGAGGCGGTCGACCAGGCCCTCGACCCGCGCGATGCTGGCCGAGCTCAGGACCACGCCCGCCAGCTCGCGGAATTTCCTACGGAGCTCGTCTTCTCGGTACGGGTCCTGATAATCGCCGCGCGCGCTCTCGCGCAGTCGCGTCACCTGACGGCCGTCGGTGAAGGTGACGGTCACGCGCGCCGGCTTGAGCCGGGGCACGGCGGCGCTGAGCTCGGGATCTTCGCGCACCGTGACGCGCCGGCGGAACGCGGCGATCGCCGGATCGCGAACCGTCGCGTCGGTGAAGGCGTGATAGCCCGCGTTGCCGCGAAGGACGAGCGCGGCCGCCGCGTGGGGGAGTGAGTACTTGGCCGCGAAGTAGTTGGCGGGGTTGGGCTCGCGCATGTTGGCGGCGAAGCGATAGGTGGCCACGTCGATTCGCTCGATGGCGGCGGGATCCGGACGAACCTCGCCGAGGATGTCTTCCAGCGCGTCGAGCGCCGAGTAGATCGGATTGCAGCAGGCGCGCAGACGGAAGTAGTTGCGCGCGATCTCCCAGCGCTGCCCGAGATCCTCCGTGACGGCCTCCGGCCTGAATCCGTCGCCGACCAGCTGGGCGAGGGCTTCCTCGATGGCGTCGGGCTGTGCGGCGACGCCGGCGAGCGCCAGCTCCGGCGCCAGCGCGCCCGCGAAGCCGCTCATTCCGCCGGCGACGTTCAACGCGGTAGCTCCCGCGACGGCGTTGGTGTAGCCCGGAGTGAGCACGAGGATCGCGCCGACTCTCAGCGCGAGGCTCATCTGCTCGCCCGTGAGCCCGCGCAAGCGCGCGCCGGCGGCGACCGCGCCGAGCAGCGGCGCCTGCCCGTTCTGATGCGCCAGCGGCCGCGACGTCAACCCGGCGCCGAGCCGCGCCGCGACCTCGTAACCGAAGATCAACGCCGCCAGGACGTCGCGCCCCGAGCGCTCGAGCCATTCGCCGCTGGCGAGCGCCGTCGGCAAGACCTGGACGGCGCCCTGACAGGACACGTAGCGATGGCCTTCGCACAGCTCGATCGAGCGCCCGGCCAGCCCGTTGAGCAGGGCCGCGGTCCGTGGATCGGCGGCCGGCCACCCGGGCGCATAGACCGTCGCGCCTCGACCGCCGGTCGCGGTCAGCCGAGCTCGCGCGCCGGCGACCTCGGGCTGCACGGAGCCGGCGAGGATCACGCCGAGCGTGTCCAGCAGGACGAGCCGCGCGTGCGCGCGGACGGCCGGGGGAATCGCCTCCCACGGCGTGACGGCAGCGAAGTGCGCCAGCTCCTCGATCGCTTTGCCCATGGCGGCAGATCATAGAGCCTCGAGCGCGCGTCGGCTACTGCGGCCGGCCCAGAGCCGGGCTACTGCGGTCGGGAGCCGGTCAGCGGCGGGGCGAGAGCTCGGGCGTCGGGACCGCGGCGCGCCGGGTCGGCTCAGCGGCATCGCCATCCGGCGAGAGACCGAGCTGGCGCGCCAGCTCGGCGAGGGCTGCGTCCACGTCCGCGGCGATGAGCTCGGTCTCCGCGGCTGAGCACTGATACGGATCGGCGATGAAGGGCTTGGGAGGATCCAGCATCGCGCCGAGCATCACGATCTTGTCGAGGTGGTACGGAAACGCCTGGCTCATCGCCTCGAAATTTCGCGAGTCGAACAGCACCACCAGATCGCTGTCGCCCAGGATCTTCTCGTTGAGCGTACGCGACCGGTGCTCGGCGAGCGTGACGCCGCGCGCGCACGCCGCGGCCTGCACGTTGTCGGGCGAGCGGTGCCCACCCAGCGGCAGGAACCCGGCCGACATGACCTTCATCGCGGGAAACCGCTGCCGCCACAGTGCCGCCGCCAGCGGGCTGCGGCAGATGTTGCCGGTACACACGAAGAGGATCGTCGACCGCGCTCCGAGGGTGTGCAGGCGCGTAACGTTCGCCGCGTGCTGTCGCAGCGCAGCGGACGAGTGGAGCCGCGTCTGTCGGTAGTTCTGAAACGCGCGTGCCTTGTCTTTGAGGAACAGCGCGGTGGTCTCGAGGAACGGACCGAGATCGGTCCACGCGAAGTGATCCCAGCTCTCGCGGCCGATCAGCGCTCGTAGGAACGAGAGCAGCTCCCGTGAGTGCGCCGGACCGGAGCGGCGGATCCGGCGCGCGATCCAGTCGAGATCGGCCGGGACGAGGCGCGTGTAGTAAGGCCGGCGGTAGCTCGGCTGCGGACCCGGGTCCGCGTCGGTCGCGAGGCAATAGAGACCGTGCGGAAAGTCGACGCCGGCGTCGATGGCGAGCGCGATCGAGCCCCACAGCCCGGGATGGATCTCCATGAGCCAGAAGCGGCCGGTCGCCGGCTCGTATTTGAATTCGACCATCGCCACGCCGTGCCAGCGATGGTGGTCGAGCAGGGTCGTGGCCGCCCGCAGAAGCGGCGCGGGCGGGGTGATCGACCGGCGGTAGGAGCTGCCGCTTCCGAGTCCGCCGCCCGTGCCCTCGTGAAGCCGCTCGTGCGCGAAATACCAGACCAGCTTGCCGTGGGCGTACAGGCATTCGATGCCGACACCGATACCCGGTACGCACTCCTGCTCGAGCACCGGGCCGTGCTGAAGGAGCCGGCGCAGCGCTTCCTGGCCCGCTTCGGGATCGCGCGCGAGGACCGGAAACACCTCGCCCAGATCGTCGCGCGTCTCGACGACCTTGGTAACCGGCGTGAGGACGCACGGCGGCGGACCTTTCAGGATCGCGTCGCGGCGCTCGTGCGTGACCGACGGCGGCACGCTGATGCCGAGCCGCAGCGCGGTGTCGACGGTCCGTGATTTATCGAGGGCCACCTGCAAGGCCTCTCGACCCGGCAGAACCGCCCACGCGCGCAACGGGTCGGACTCGGGCAGCTGCGCGAGGTGATGGACGCTATAGCCCGTCGCCGGAATGATGAGCGAATAGTCCGGCCCGAGCGCGCGCAGCCACTCCGCGAACTCGCCCGGATCCGGCGTGGACGGCTGCGCGATCGTCTCCGCCGCCCATCGTGAGCGGAACGCCGGACAATCCGCGCGTGCCGCCACGTGCACCTCGAGGCCGCGCTTGCCGAGCGACTGCACGGCTTCGACCGCGGCCCGGCTGGTGCCGTCCAGGACGAGGACCCGCTCGGATGCGCTGCGCTCAGCCACGGCCCTTCCATGAGGGCGTCACGACGCATCTCCCGGCAATTCAGGCATTACCGAGGATGACCCCAGGGAAAACCCCGATGCTGGGTGCTCCGAGCGACGTGGCTCGGAAGTGAGCGGTCCGGTCAAAGATGCGCCGGTCACGCCGGCGCCAATCTCCGGAACTCCTTGATCCGCTTGGCGTGTTTACTTCGGTATCGGAATTGCCACAGGACTTTGGTATGGCTGAGTTCGACGCCCACATGAGGCGCCCGTCGACGGTGGCGCAGTACGCTGGTCAGGTCGCCCAGTGGCTGCGGGAGGATCCAACCATCTCAGCCGTCGAGATCCTGCGACGTGCTCAAACCCTCGGCTACAACGGCGGCAAGAGCGCCCTCTACGAGCTGGTTCGCCGCGTCAGGACGCTCGACGAGCGGCCGGGCGGGTCGCGACAGCTCATCGTCGTCGCGCCCGATCGAGAGCATCTCTACAACTTCTTCAAGCGCGCCTTCGAAGGCAACGCGACGGTTCAGGTGGTCCTGGACCGGCGGCTCGTGCCGCCGCCGAGTTCCCAGTCGGCGCCGAGCACGCGCCCGCCCCGCAATCGGCGCCTGCCGCAGAGGACTGACGGCCTTCTGCGCGCGATCGGCTGGACGATCATCCGTCTGCGCGGGCCGAAGATCCGCCGCGGTCCTGCCCCGGCGGCCTCCTGACGCCCCTCAGCGTTCGAAGCGCGCGAGACTCTCGGAGAGCCGACCCGCTGCCGTACCGCCGATCAGCGCCGCCGCCATCGTGATCGCGAACGCCACGACCGTCGGGCCCACCCCCGGCATCATCGGCGCGAACGCGGGTGTCCGACCGATCGTGAGCGCCCAGAACCCGAACAACCCCACCCCGTAGAGCACGGTCGCCGGCACCGGCCGGCGCCGCGGATCGAGTGCGATCAGGAGCAGCACGGGCGCGAGCGAAAGCAGCCGCGCGAGCGATCCGCCCGGAGCGCTGCCCGGCGTGCTGCCGTTTTTCTGCGCGATCGCCTGGGTGATCGCGATCGGCGAGGTCGGATCCTTGGCGATCTCCTCCTCGATGAACGACACCGGCTGGATGATCTCGAAGCCCACGCGCGCGATGGCGGCGCCGATCGCGCCGATCGCGAGCCCGACGATCATCAGCACGACCGGCGTCGACCGCCGGCCGGTGAGGCGTACGGCCGTGATCAGTGCCAGCGGCAGGAAGAGCGCGCCGAGGATCGGAAACGCGTAGAACACAACCCCGCCGTAGAGATACGCGAGCCGGCTGGCCGGCCGCAGTCCAATCGCGAGGCTGCCGTAGAACGCGGTCAGCGCGATCACGACGCCGAGATAGCGAAGCCAGCTCTTGGGCGGATACGCCTCGAGGGCGATCAGCGCGCACGCCAGCGTGTTGATCGCGACGCCGATCAGGCCCAGGAGATGCGGCGGGCTCCACAGCGTGACGTCGATGCCGAACAGCCGGTGCCACAGATCGTCGATCGGCGCCGCGAGCACCGTGAGCGCGATGCCGCACGCGGCCAGAAGAAAGCCGGGCGTGCCGCTGAGCCCGACGATGCGTTCAGTGCCTCTCGGCGCGCGGCCCTGCAGACGTCGCAGCGTGTCCCACGCGAGGACGCCGAAGCTGGCCAGGACGACGAGGGTCACCCCCGCGTAGGTCATCACATGAGGCGGAATCCAGAACGAGTCTCGGCCGATCTGCACGTGCCACTGGATGTCCCACTGCACGCCCCAGGCGGCCACGAGGTTGGCGCCCAGCATGACCCAGAGCGCCAGGCGGTAGAGCCCGAGCGATTCGACGCCGGTCGTGGAGCTCTCGGTCGACCGCCCGAGCAGCGCGGCCTGTATTGTGCTCATCGGTGCTTCTCCTTCGTCGGCGACTTCGTCGCGGCCGACGGCCGCAGAGACGTGCCCAGGCGTCGCAGGAATCGCGCCTGGCCTTGCTGGAACTCAGAATCGGACGGCCGCAGGCCGGTCACCATCTGCACGACCTGGGGAAACGCGTGGGGAAAGATCGTGAGCGCCATCAGCGCGAGGACCAGATACTCCGCCTCGAGGTCCTGCTGCAGGTGGCCGGCGCGCTGAGCATCGCGAAGTCGCTCGGCGGCCTCGACCCAGGCCTTGCGGCGCTCCTCTTCGGCGACGGGCTTGCGCTCGGCGCCGCCGAGCGCCTCCCACTGCAAGAGCCGGATGCCGTCGAGGCGCGCCTGCACGCGGGGGAGCAGAAACGGCAGGAGCTCGGCGGGATCCGCCGGCGCCGCGGCGACCAGGTCGAGGTTGGTCGCGATGCCCTCGCGCAGGACCGCGCGGTACAACCCTTCCTTGTCGCCGAAGTAGTGGTACAGCATCCGCTTGTTCACGGACGCCGCGCGCGCGATCGCATCCACGCGGGCGCCGGCGAGGCCCTTGGCGACGAACTCGCGGCGCGCGGCGCGCAGGATGCGCTCGCGGGTACGGATGGGATCCCGGCGCGAAGTAACCATGTGGATACTGAAACCCTGGCCGAGAGTATCCATCTGGTTACTTGCTGTCAAGCGCTCGGTCCGGTTTGGCGAGTCGGTGGGCCGGCGCGGAGGCGCCGGGCGGCCCCGAACAGCCGCCCGGCTCGGCCGGCGTCGGTCAGTGCTTCGAGGCCAGGCCCTTCCGCTTCACGTAGCTCCAGAGCTTCTTCGTCATCTCGGCGGGTCCGATCGGCGTGGCACCGAACAGCGACTCCAGGCTGTCCGTGCGGCCCCGGAAGCTGATCGCGTAGCCTCCGAATGCGGGCTTCTTTCCTGCCTTCTTCGTCATTGGGTTCCCTCCTTTCCTTCCGAATTGAGCCCCTTCGCTCCCATGACTACCACGCACGGGGGGCAGGACCAAAGAAAACGACGACATCTGGGGCCCGGCCGCCTACCGTCGCCAACGCCCGCGCCCTGCCGTATCGTCAGGCGGCGGAGGCGGCCATGAACGAGTTCGAGGGCAAGAGCGTGCTGATCACGGGGTGTGGACGCGTGCGCGGGATCGGCCGCGCGATTGCGGTCGCGTTCGCCGCGGCCGGGGCCGACGTGACGGCGACCGACATCGCCGCCGGCGGAACCCGCAACGAGAACGAGGAAGGGCTCGAGGAGATCCGTCAGGGGTGGAAGGGCCTCGAGAGCCTCGCCGCGGAGATCCAGGCCATGGGACGCCAAGTCCTGACGCTCGTGGGTGACGTGAGCCGCTCGGCCGACACCGAACGGTTCGTCGCCGAGACGCTCGCCCGGTTCGGTCGTATCGACGTCCTGGTCAACAACGCGGCGGCTCCCCACGGCGCGGATCGTCGTCTCGTGTGGGAGGTGCCGGAAGAGGCCTGGGATCTGGTGCTCGACGTGAACCTCAAGGGCACGTTCCTGATGAGTCGCGCCGTCATCCCGCACATGCTCGCCCGCAAGAGCGGGCGCATCATCAACATGGCGTCGGTCTCGGGCAAGCGGGGCACG
>DATEMW010000098.1:0-8225 GCA_035275385.1 Candidatus Methylomirabilota bacterium
GGGTACGCTAGTATTCTCGACATGCCGGGGCGGCTCGATCGCAAGCGGCTCGCGCAGCTCATCGAGAAGGGCGACGTCGACACTGTCCTGACCGTCTTCCCCGACGCGTTCGGCCGGCTCATGGGCAAGCGCGTCGTCGGCCGCTACTTCCTCGATCACGTCATCGACGACGGCGCCCACGCGTGCATCTATCTCTTCACCGTCGACATGGAGATGGAGCCGCTGCCGGGCTTCAAGCTCACCTCGTGGGAGCGCGGGTACGGAGACATGAAGATGGTCCCCGATCTCACGACCGCGCGGCTGATCCCGTGGCTGCCGAAGACCGCGCTCGTCTTCTGCGACGTCTTCACCGAAGAGGGCGAGCCCATCGAGGAAGCGCCGCGCTGGATCCTGAGGCGCCAGATCGAGCGGGCCGCGGCGCTCGGCTACGTCGTGAAGACCGCGGCCGAGCTCGAGCTCTACTGCTTCAAGGAATCGTTCGAGGAGGCGCGCAAGAAACGCCACCACGATCTGACGCCGGTGTCGGGCTATCTCGAGGACTACCACATTCTCCAGACCTCGAAGGAGGAGCCGCTGATCCGGGCGATCCGCAACGGCATGGAGGAGGCGGACGTCCCCGTCGAGACGTCGAAGGGCGAATGGGGGCGCGGCCAGGAGGAGATCAACCTGCGCTACGCGGAGGCGCTCGAGATGGCCGATCGCACGGCGCTCTACAAGCACGGGGCGAAGGAGATCGCGCACCAGCACGGCTCGGCCATCACGTTCATGGCCAAGTACGACATGACCGCGGCGGGCTCGTCGTTCCATCTGCACTCCTCGCTCTGGGACAAGACGGGACGCAAGTCGCTCTTCGCGGCCGCCGGTCGCGGGGCCAAGACCACGAGCACGCCGCTCTTCGGCCAGTGGCTTGCCGGCCAGATGGCGATGGCGCGCGACTTCGCGTACTTCTACGCGCCCGGCGTGAACTCGTACAAGCGCTACCAGTCCGGCTCGTTCGCGCCGACGCGGATCGTGGCCGGCTGGGACAATCGCACGTGCGGCTTCAGACTCTGCGGGGAGGGCGGCGGCTTTCGCGTCGAGAATCGCATTCCCGGCGCCGACGCCAATCCGTATCTCGCCTTTGCCGCGACGATCGCGGCGGGCCTTCACGGCATCGCGGGCAACCTGAAGCCGCCCAAGCCCTATGAGGGCAACGCCTACGAGGACTCGACGCTTCCTCAAGTGCCGAAGACCTTGCGCGAGGCCATCGCCGAGCTCGAGCGCTCGAAAGTGGCGCGTGCCGCGTTCGGCGACCGCGTCGTCGACCATTACTTGCACAGCGCGCGGCTGGAGCAGCAGGCGTTCGACCAGGTCGTGACCGACTGGGAGCTGGCGCGCAACTTCGAGAGGATCTAGAAGCGTGAGCGACCGAGAGTGGATCCTGCTCAACCCGGGCCCGGCCAACACGAGCCGCGAGGTTCGCGAGGCCCTCGTGACGCCCGACCTCTGCCATCGCGAGCCCGAGTTCTTCGAGGTGATGCGCGACTGCCGCGAGCGCCTGGTGCGGCTTGCCGAGGGCGGCGACGGCTTCGCCGCCGTGCTGTTCACCGGCTCGGGCACGGCCGCCGTCGAGGCGGCGGTCGCCTCGGCCGTGCCGGACGACGGCGGGCTCCTGGTCGTCGACAACGGCGTCTACGGCGACCGCCTGCTCAAGATCGCGCGCGCTCACGGGCTCGCGACGCGCGCCTTGTCCTACGACGTCGCCACCGCGGCCCGGCCGGACGACGTGCGGGCCGCGCTGCGCGCCGAGCCGCGACTGACCCACGTCGCGGTCGTGCACCACGAGACCACGACCGGCGTGCTGAACCCCGTCGCCGAGATCGTGCGCGCCGCCGCGGCCGAGGGGCGGCGAGTGCTGGTCGACGCGATGAGCTCGCTCTTCGGCGAGCCGCTCGACGTCACGCAGGACGGGATCGACTTCGTGATGGCGAGTGCCAACAAGTGCCTGCAGGGCGTGCCGGGCATCTCGTTCGTGCTCGCGCGGCGGCGGGCGCTCGAGGCGCTCCGCGGCCGTCAGGCTCGCAGCGTTTATCTCGATCTGCTGAACCACTATGTGACCCAGGAACAGGACAACACGCCCTTCACCCCGGCGGTGCAGGTGCTCCACGCGATGCGGCAGGCGCTCCGGGAGCTCGAGAAGGAAGGCGTCGGCGAGCGCATCGCCCGCTATGCGGAGAACGCGCGAGTCTTGCGGTCCGGGATGGCTGCGCTCGGCTTTGAGATTTTGGTGCCGGAGGGCTCGCGCTCGAACATTCTCACCACGTTCAAGCTGCCGCCTGGCGTGGCGTACGATCCGCTGCACGACGCGATGAAGCGCCGGGGCTACATCATCTACGCCGGGCAGGGCGACATCCGGAAGTACGCCTTTCGCGTGTCGAACATGGGCACGCTCACGCCGTCGGTCATGCGCGGCGTGGTGGACGCCTTTGCGGCGAGCCTGGCCGAGGTCCGCGGCCCGGGAGCCGCGCGATGAGCGGACGGCTCGCCGGCAAGGTCGCGCTGATCACCGGCGCCGGCATGGGCATGGGGCGGGAGACGGCGGCGCTCTTCGCCGAGGAGGGCGCGCGGATCGTCGTCGCCGACATCGACGCCGAGGCGGCGAAGGAGACGGTCGCGCGGGTCGAGAAGGCCGGCGGCCAGGCGGTCGCGGTCACCGGCGACGTCGCGCTCGAGGCCGACGTGCAGCGGATGATCGAGGAAGGCGTGCGCCGCTTCGGCGCCCTCCACGTGCTCCACAACAACGCCGGTGTCCTGTGGAAGGACCGCGACCGCTCGGTGCTCGAGACCGACGACCGCTGGTGGGATCGCGTGATGGCGATCAATCTCAAGTCGGTGTTCTGGGTCACCAAGTACGGGATCCCATATCTGAAAAACGCCGGCGGCGGCTCGATCATCAACATGGGCTCGGTGTCGGCGCTGGCCGGCTTCACGCGGGCGCAGGACGCCTACACCGCGGCGAAGGGCGCGTTGATCTCGCTGACCAAGTCGCTGGCGATCCAGTTCGCCCGCGACAAGATCCGCTGCAACGTGATCCATCCCGGGATCGTCGACACGCCGCTGCAGGCGCCGTACCTGACCGACGCGATCCGCAAGGAGTTCGAGACCGGCATCCCGCTCGGGCGCATCGCGCAGCCGCGTGAGATCGCGTACGTTGCCTTGTTCCTGGCCAGCGACGAATCGTCGTTCATGACCGGGGCGGAGCTGGTCGTCGACGGCGGCTTCACCGCCGGATAGCGAGCCTCCGCCCATCGATCCCGCCCGCGTCGTCATCATCGGCGGCGGCGTCGCCGGCTGCAGCATCGCGTACCACCTGGCGCTCGCGGGCTGCCGCGACGTGCTCCTTCTCGATCGCGGCGAGCTGACGGGTGGCTCCACGTTTCATTCCGCGGGGCTCGTCGGCCAGCTGCGCTCGACGATCGCGCTCACCCGCGTCAACATGGCCAGCGTCGAGCTGTATCGCCGGCTGCGTGAGGACACCGAGATCGATCCCGGCTGGCGCCAGGTCGGCAGCTTGCGCCTGGCCTCGTCGAAGGCGCGCATGCTCGAGCTGCGCCGTCAGGTCGGATGGGCGAGCACGTTCGGGCTGCCCCTGACGCTGATCTCCGCCCGCGAGGCGCGCGAGCTGTTCCCGCTGATGAGCATCGACGGCGTCGAAGCCGCCGCATACCTGCCGACCGACGGCCGGATCGATCCGTCCTCGCTCGCCACGTCGCTGGCGGCGGGCGCACGAAAGCGCGGCGTCAAGACCAGGACGGGCGTGAACGTGCGAGGCGTCAAGGTCGAAGGTCGTCGCGTCGCCGCTGTCGAGACCGACGAGGGCACCGTGCGCTGCGAGGTCGTCGTCAACGCCGGTGGCATCTGGGCGCACGAGATCGGGGCGATGGTCGGGCTCGCGGTGCCGGTGGTCCCGATGGCGCACCAGTACCTGGTCACCAAGCCGATCGAGGGCGTGACCCGCGACATCCCGACGATGCGCGATCCGGATCGGCTCGTCTATTTCCGCGAAGAGGTCGGCGGGCTGCTCATGGGCGGCTACGAGCGCACGCCCGCGCCCTGGGGGCTCGAGGGGATCCCGCGCGACTTCACCCACAAGCTCCTGGCGCCCGACTGGGAGCGGTTCGCCGACATGATGGAGCAGGCGACCGCGCGGGTGCCGGCGATCGGCCGCGCCGAGGTGATCACCTTGATCAACGGTCCGGAGGCGTTCACGCCGGACGGCGAGTTCATCCTGGGCGAGGCGCCGGACGTCCGCGGCTTCTTCGTCGCGGCCGGATTCTGTGCGCATGGCATCGCGGGCGCCGGCGGCGTCGGCAAGGTGATGGCCGAGTGGATCCTCGAAGGACGCCCCTCGATCGACGTCTGGCGGATGGATCTCCGCCGCTTCGGCGCTCACTACAAGGACCGCGGCTACGCCCGCGCCCAGGCGGTCGAGACCTACTCGACCTACTACGACATCCACTACCCGGGTGAGGAGCGCAAGGCAGGCCGCGGGCTCAAGCGCTCGCCCGCCCACGTCCGGATCGAGGCGCTCGGCGCCGCCTTCGGCGAGAAGGCGGGTTGGGAGCGCCCGAACTGGCTCGAGTCGAACGAGGGGAAATCCCCGGGCACCTGGTCGCCGCGCGGCTGGTCGGCGCGCCACTGGTCGACCGCGATCGAAGCCGAGCATCGTGCCGCGCGCGAGGGCGCCGCACTCTTCGACGAGACCTCGTTCAGCAAGCTCGAGGTGGCGGGCGGCGGTGCGCTCGCCTTGCTCCAGCGTCTGGCCGACAACGACGTCGACAAGCCCGTCGGCTCGGTGACGTACACGCAGCTCCTGAACGACCGCGGCGGCATCGAATGCGACCTGACCGTGACGCGCCTGGGCCCGGACCGGTTCATGCTCGTCACCGGCAGCGCCTTCGGGCTGCACGACCTCGCGTGGGTGCGATCCCACGCCGCGGATCAGCGTGACGTCACGGTCGAGGACCTGACGCCGCTCTACGCCTGCTTCGGCCTCTTCGGCCCCAGGTCGCGCGAGATCCTCGCGCGCGCCACGCGCGACGACGTGTCCGAGGGCGCGTTCCCGTACATGACCGCGCGCCGTCTCGCGATCGGCGCCGCGAACGCTCTGGCGCTTCGCGTGACCTACGTCGGCGAGCTCGGCTGGGAGCTCTACGCGCCGATGGCCGACGGCCTCGCGGTGTGGGATGCGCTCTGGGCCGCGGGCAGCCCTGCCGGGATGCTCGCCGGCGGATATCGGGCGATCGATTCGCTGCGGCTCGAAAAGGGCTATCGCTACTGGAGCGCCGAGCTCACACCGGAGCGTACGCCGTGGGAGGCCGGGCTCGGCTTCTGCGTCAAGCTCGACAAGGGCGAGTTCATCGGCCGCGAGGCGCTCGTGCGACAGAAGGCCGAGGGGCTCGCGGAGAAGCTGGTCTGCCTCACCCTGGCCGATCCGGCCTCGGTCGTGATCGGCGGCGAGCCGATCCTCGGCGAAAGCGGCACGATCGGCCGCGTCACGAGCGGCGGCTACGGCTACACCGTCGGCGCGTCGATCGCCTACGGCTACGTCCCGGTCGCCTCGTCCACACCGGGAACGCGCTTGGCGGTCGAGATGTTCGGCGACGCGGTGGCGGCCACGGTGAGCCGCGAGCCGCTGTACGATCCGAAAGGACAGCGGGTCAGGGGAGGTGGCTGAGATGCGGATCGAAACCGTCGCGATCCACGCCGGCTTGCACGTCGATCCGGGAACCGGTGCGGTGACACCGGCGATCCATCCGTCCACGACCTTCGAGCGCGATCCCGACGGCTCGTACCCGCGCGGCTTTCTGTACTCGCGCAACGACAACCCCAACCGTCAGGCGCTCGAGGAATGTCTGGCCGCGCTCGAGGGCGGCGCGGCGGCCGCCGCCTTCGCCTCGGCTTCCGCGGCGACGTCTGCCGTTCTTCTGTCGCTCGAGCCGGGCCATCACGTCGTGGCGCCGATGGATGCCTATCACGGCACCATCAGGCTCCTGCGCGAGACGTTCACCCGGTGGAAGCTCGAGACCACGTTCGTCGACATGACCGACCTCGACGCCGTTCGCGCGGCGGTGCGCGCGAACACGCGGCTCGTCTGGGTCGAGACGCCGTCGAACCCGCTGTGGAAGATCACCGACCTCACGGCCGTCGGCGAGATCGCCCGCCGGGCCGGCGCGCGCTACGTCTGCGACAACACGACCGCCACGCCGGTGCTCCAGACGCCGCTGCGCCTCGGCGCCGACCTGGTGCTGCACGCCACGACGAAATACCTCGGAGGCCACGGCGACGTCCTCGGGGGTGCGGTCGTCGCGCGCGTCGCGGACGAGTTCTTCGAGCGCATTCGCGCCGTGCAAACCACGGGCGGCGCGGTGCCCTCGCCGTTCGACTGCTGGCTCGTGCGCCGGGGCATCCGGACCCTGCCGTATCGCGTGCGCGCGCACTCGGACCACGCGCTCCGGGTCGCCACGTTTCTGCACGCGCACTCGCGCGTCGAGGCCGTCCACTATCCGGGCCTGCCGACTCACGCGGCCCACGACGTCGCGCGGCGCCAGATGAAGGCGTTCGGCGGGATGGTCTCGGTGCAGGTGCGCGGCGACCGGGCGCGCGCGCTGGACGTCGCGGCGAAGCTGCGTGTCTTCACGCGGGCGACCAGCTTCGGCGGGACCGAGAGCCTGGTCGAGCATCGCGCCTCGATCGAGGGCGCGGGCACGCGCACGCCGGAGAATCTCTTGCGGCTGTCGATCGGGCTCGAGCATCCGGACGATCTGATCGACGATCTCGAGCGCGCGCTGTCGTGATGCCGACAATGCTTCGACCAGGGAGACACGGATGAGCCTGAACGGACGGGTCGCGCTGGTGACGGGCAGCGCGCGCGGCATCGGGCTGGCGATCGTGCGGCGACTCGTGGCTGACGGCGCGCGCGTGGCGCTGGTCGATCTGGACAAGTCGGCGGCGGAAGCCGCGGCGGGTGAGCTGGGCGACGCGGCGACCGCGCTGGTCGCCGACGTCACGCGCACGGCCGACGTCGAGCGCGCGGTGGCCGCGGCGCACGCGCGCTGGGGCCGGCTCGACATCGTCGTCAACAACGCGGGGATCACCGGCGGCTCGAAGCTCACGTGGGAGCTCACCGACGAGGACTGGAACCAGGTGATCGCTTGCGACCTCACGAGCGTGTTCCTGGTCTCGCGTGCCGCGGTGAAGCTGATGCTGCCGCAACGGAGCGGCCGCATCGTCAACATCGCCTCGATCGCCGGCAAGGAGGGCAACCCGACTCTCGTGCCCTACTCGACCGCGAAGGCGGGCGTGATCGGCTTCACCAAGGCCTTGGCCAAGGAGGTCGCGAACCAGGGCATTCTCGTCAACGCGGTCGCGCCGGCCGTGATCGGGACCGACCTGGTGAAGCAGATGTCGAAGGAGACCGTGGACTACTTGATCGCCAAGATCCCGATGGGACGGGTCGGTCGCCCGGAGGAAGTCGCGGCGCTGGTGGCCTGGCTCGTCTCGGACGAGTGCACGTTCTCGACGGGCGCGGTCTACGACCTCTCGGGTGGGCGCGCGACGTACTGAAGCAACGTCATCTTCGAGACCGACTCGGTGATCTCGCCGCCGATCGCCATGCGGATCGCCTCCTCGAGCGGGACCACGCGGCGCTCGATGAACTCGTCGTCGTCCGCGGGCAGGGGATCGGGCGTCAAGCCGTACGCCGCGTAGCAGTACGCGACCTCGTCCAGGTAGGCGTTCGACGGATAGAAGCGCGTCAGGAACGCGAGACGCTCGGCCCGATAGCCGCCCTCTTCGCGCAGCTCACGCTGGGCGGCCGCCAGCGGGTCCTCGCCGGGCTGGGCCCCGCCGCCCGGGAGCTCCCACGACACCTCGCCCAGAAGGTGGCGATACTGGCGAATCAGCAGCACGCGGGCGGGCTCGACGAACGGCAGCACGCCGACCGTCACCCCGACGGCGAGGACGGGATAGACGACCTCCTGGCCGTCGGGGAGCCGCCACGCATCCTCGCGTAAGGTCAGCTTGCCGCGCGTGTAGAGCGCCGCCGACGACAGGCGCCTCCAGGCCGCGTTCACCGCCCTATGATATCGTAGTGACGCGATGGCTCGGGACCGGCAGGTCGACGCGCTCCTGAAGAAGCTGTTGCAGACGATCGAGGCCTCACTGTCCGCCGCCGATGCGGCGCG
>DATEMW010000099.1:0-5354 GCA_035275385.1 Candidatus Methylomirabilota bacterium
CCTGACGGTGGGGCGCGACGTGCCGATGGTGATCGTGCGCGACGGCAGCGAGATGCGGCTCAACGCGCGCATCGCGAGGCTCGAGGACGAGACGCCGGCGAAGGTGGCTGACGCGCAGAGCAAGGGCCAGCTGGGCCTCTCCGTTCAGCCGATCACGCCGCCCGTGGCCCGCGAGCTCGGGCTGAAGGTGAAGGAGGGCGTGCTGGTGCGTGACGTGGTGGAGGGCGGCCGCGCGGCGGAAGCCGGCATCCGTCCCGGCGACGTGATCGTCGAGATCAATCGCCAGCCCGTCCGTACCGTCGAAGATCTCAAGGTTCGAGTCGACAAGCAGGCCAACAACGAGCCGATCGTGCTGCTCGTGAATCGCGACGGCCAGGCGCTGTACGTGGCCGTCCCTGCCGCGTAGCGAAGTTTCGGGGGGGAGCGGTCGTCCGCTCCCCCCTTGCCGTCCACAACCGCCCCCGCGCCGCGGACTCTAGTACTCTCGCGGTGCGGGAGGTGTCGTGAGCTCAGCACGCGACGAATGGCCCAAGCCCGGCGTCGGGCGGGGTCTGACAATGGTAGCGCGCGCGGCGGTGGTCGCCTCGACTCTGGCGCTGACGGCGTGCGCAACGGCGCGCGACGGCGCCTCGGAGGCGAACGCTCCGGCGGTCGAAGCGCTGATCCAGGCCGCCGGCGTCCGAGACGTGCGCGGAGCCTATCGCGAGGCGCTGTGCCGCCGTCTTCGCGACAACGCGGTCGCGTGCGACGACGTGCTGCTGCGCCTGCCAGGTGAAGAGCTGCCACCGGCCGTGTCGACGCCGACGGATCTGACCCAGCGGTATCGCCTGGCCTTCGTCCCCGGCCTGCTCGCGGATTGTGCCGGTCCGCTCTCCCGTCCGTTCGCGAGTGTCGAGGACGATCTCTCGAAGGCGGGCGTCGACGTGCGCTACCTGAGCGTGGCCGGGCGCGGTACGAGCGCTGCGAATGCCGAGCACCTCGCGCAATGGATGGACGAGCTCCCGGGCGATGCGCGCCCGCTGATTGCGTTCGTCCACTCCAAGGGACTACCCGACGTGCTGGAGCTCTTCGCAAGCCATCCGGAGAAGGCAAAGCGCATTGCGGCCATCGTCAGCATTGCGGGGGCGTCGCAGGGAAGCCGGCTGGCGGACGAGCTGCAGGCGGAGTACCGCAGGCTCTTGTCGTCGAATCGTCTGCTCGCCTGCAAGCCGGGCAGCGGTAACGAGCTCGAGGACCTGCGGCGTGACGTCCGGCTCGACTGGTGGCGCCAGCACGGCGCCAGCGTGTCCGTGCCGGTGTTCTCGCTCGTGACGATGCCACGGCCCGAGCGCGTGACGCCGTTCATGGCGGCCACGTATCGCAAGCTGGCGTCGATCGATCCGCACAACGACGGCATGCTCTTCTGGCACGAGCAGATCGTCCCCGGTAGTCATCTGCTGGGCTTCGTCAACGCCGATCACTGGGCGGTCGTCCAGTCGGCGTCGCGCGACCTGCCGGTCGTGGGCGTGCTGCTGCCCGACGACGGCGTCCCGCGAACCTTGCTCGTGCTGGCGGCGGTCGAGGTCGTCGACATCACCTTGCGCGGCATCGGCCCGATCCGCCGCGAAGGCGGCCCCCAGACGCCGTAGACATGCAACTCATCAGGAGGTTCGTTATGGCCAGGCACGCGACGTTGGTCGTCACGCTCGTGGCCGCGCACATCTGGCTTACCGCCTGCGCGTCCTCGACCTCCGACACGTGGACGAAACCAGGGGTGACCGAGCAGGAGCGCGGCCGCGACACGCTCGACTGCCTGAGTGCCGCCCGGCGCGTGACGCCGGGGCCGGGAGGCCCGGTCGAGCAGGTCAATCAGGATCGCTATCGGCGCTGCATGACCGACCGCGGCTACACGTCGGGGCCCGCGAAGTGACCCCGGCGCGGCTGTCGAGGCCGCGTTCGGGCTTCTAGCCGAGACGCTCGCGCGCGGCGTCTCGCAAACGCGCCTTCTGCACCTTGCCGCTCGACGTCATCGGCAGCTCATCGACGACGAAGACGTGGCGGGGGATCTTGAAGCTCGCGATTCGGCCGCGACAGAACGCGATCACGCCGTCCGCGGCCACGTCGGCCCCCGGCGCCGCCTGAATGAAGGCGACGCCGACCTCGCCCAGCCGCGCGTCCGGATAGCCGACGACGGCCGCCTGGCTCACGCCCGGGTATGTGCTCAGGTAGCTCTCGACCTCGGTCGGATCGACGTTCTCGCCGCCGACCTTGATCATGTCCTTGTACCGGCCGACGAAGCGCAGGTGTCCGTCCGCGCGCAGGATGCCGGCATCGCCGGTGTGAAACCACCCCTCGGCGTCGACGGCCCGCGCGGTCGACTCGGGATCGCGGTAGTAGCCCTGCATCAGATATCGCGTCCGCACGACGACCTCGCCCGGCGTGCCGCGCGGCTGATCGCGTCCGGTCTCGGGATCGATCACGCGTACCTCGAAGCCTTCGCAGGGCGCGCCGGACGCCTCGCACGCCTGCTCCTCGGTGGAGTCGAGGTGCGAGAGCGAGATCGTCGCGCCGACTTCCGTCATGCCGTAGGCGGTCAGATGGCGGAGCGGCGCCAGCACCTTGCGCGCGCGATACACGAGCGGTGTTGCGCTCGCGGAGCCGCCCGCGAGCACGCCGGTTCGCAAGGTCGACAGGTTGCGCGGCCGCGTCTCCTGCGCCTCGATCAAGAGCTTCAGGTGTGTCTCGAAGCCGTCGACGTGCGTGACGCCCTCGCGCTCGATCAGGTCGAGCGCCTCGTCCGGATCGAACGAGTCCGTCAGAACCTGACGGTAGCCGACGAGCATCGAGCCGAGCGGCCCCTCGATGTAGCCGAAGACGTGAAACAACGGCAGATAGTTCAAGAAGACGTCGCGCTCGGTCGACTGCAGGCGCCGGTAGCGATCGGTCAGATGCGCGAGCAGGGTGTGATCGCGCATCACGCCCTTCGGGAATCCGGTCGTGCCCGACGTGTACATGATGAAGACGGTGTCCGACGGCTCGACGGCCGCCTCGCGGGCCGCCAGCGCCGCGGCATCGACCCATTTGCCCGCATCGAGCATGTCGTGCCAGCTCCGCGCACCCGGATACCGGCCGTCGCCGAGCACGATCACACGCTCGAGATCGGGTAGCCTGGCGCTCGTGATGCGCTCGCCCCCGAGCGCGGCGAGCTCGCGGACCATGGCGAGATAGTCGACGGGCCCGGAGACGTCGTGGGTGATCAAGGTCGACGCGTTCGAGCGCGCGAGGACTTGAGTCAGGTCGACCGTCCTGAAGCGCGTGTTGATCGGCACGTGGACGGCGCCGATCTTGGCGAGCGCGAACATTGTGAAGATCCACTCCGGGCAGTTGAGCAGCCAGATCGCCGCTTTGTCGCCGGGCCTGACACCGGCGCGGATCAGGCCGCGCGCGACGCGGTCGACCTCGGCGGCGATCTGCTTGAACGAGTAGCGGCGGTCGCGAAAGACCAGCGCCTCGCGGTCGCCCCAGCGCGCGGCCGCCGCGTCGGTGAGGTCGCCGAAGCGCGTCACGGCCGGCGAGCTCATGCGCGTGTAGCTTAGCTACGCCTGGGTAGCTCGACGAGCCCGCCGCCGATCACCGAGAGCTCGCCGTCCTGATTGCGCGCTTCCTGCTCGATCTCGACCAGATGCCGCCCGCCCGCGACGAGCTTTCTGATCACGGTGCCGTCGATTCGCAGCGTGTCGCCCTCGGGGTTGTGGCGGCGGATCTTGCAGTGCGCGCGGCGCAGGATGCCGTCGTCGCCCATCCAGTTGGTCAGATGATGGGTGAGCCACGAGCAGCGCTCCGGGCCGTAGTCGTAGGCGCCGGGCGCCCCGACCATCGTCGCGAACTCGGGCTCCCAGTGGACCCGCTCGGGGCAGTCGGGGATCCCGAAGCGATTCTTGATGCCGAGACCCGAGTGGCGGTGCACCTGCTTCCAGGCGAGCTTGTTCGCGCGGATGTAGAGCCCGCCCCAGCCCTGCGCGTACGCGATGAAGCCCGTGACCGTCATCGGGCCCTTCGCCATGGTCGGCAGCCGCTCGCCTTCACTGACGTCGTCCCAGTAGCGCGGGGCGGAGCCGCGAATCTGCTCGTTGGCGTAGAGCCGGTAGACGTCGGCCAGCTCCTCGTCCGTGTAGCGCTTGGGCGGCTTGGCCTTCACCGCCGTGTACTTCGTCCCGCTTTCGCGCGCCTGGTCGCGATCGGTCCTGAAGCACCAGCTGTCGGCGGCGGCGACGAGCTCGCCTCGCTGATTGTAGAAGTCGACGTGGTAGACCTGCTGGATCGAGCGGCCGGCGAACTTCGTCTGATGCTCGACCAGGTCCTTCAGCCACGCCTCGGTCGCGATCGCGTCGTTGCGTCGCACCGGGAGATGCCACGTCCAGTCCGCGCCCGCCCACATGGCGTGTACGCCGGCGAGCCCGCCGACGTAACCGGAGATGATCCGGCTCGTGGCGAAGAGAAAGCTCGGGGGCGCGACGAGACCGCCCCAGCGCGTACGCGCCGCGTAGTCGGGATCGCACCAGAGCGGATTGTCGTCGCCGATCCCGTGCGCGTAGTGGCGGATGTTGTCGCGTGTCGCCTCGTGGCACCACGGCTCGAGCGTGTCGGTGATCTTGACACCGATGCGCCGACGCAAGTCGTCGAGCCCGTGGTCGGTGATCTTCGGGAACAGCTGGCTCTCACGGGGCATGCGTCGTCTCCTCGGCGCCGATTTCGACCGCGCGAAGCGCCTTGCGGTTGACCTTGCCCGCCGGCGTCTTCGGCAGCGCGGCCACGAACGCGACCTGTCGCGGGTACTCGTGCTGACTCAGGCGCGTGCGCGTGTACTCCTGCAGCTCGCGGGCGAATGCCTCGCCGCCGGCACGCGGGCTCACGATGAACGCCTTCACCACCTGGCCGCGCAGCGAATCGGCGACGCCGATCACCGCGGCCTCGCGCACATCGGGATGGCGCAGGAGCACGTCTTCGATCTCGACCGCGCTCATGGTCCAGCCGGCCGAGATGATGACGTCGTCGGCGCGTCCAGCGTGGTAGAAGTAGCCATCGCCGTCCACGTGGCCTCGATCCTTCGTCGGAAACCAGGCACCGCGACGCCACACCTTGATCTCGCCGATCTGGCTCGGCGCGCAGGGCCGGCCGTCCGTGTCGTGCACCTCGACGCGCACGCCGGGCACCGGTTTGCCGAGCGCGCCCGGCCGCGCGGCGTAGTCCGGCGCGCCGGGATAGTCGGCGAGGATCACGCCGACCTCGGTCGTGCCGTACATGCTGCACACGCGCGTGGCGAACGTCGCCTCGACGAACGCGCGCGTGGCGCTGTCCATCGGCTCGCCGGTGAA
>DATEMW010000100.1:0-7601 GCA_035275385.1 Candidatus Methylomirabilota bacterium
CAGAATGCCCTGCGGGACCAGCTCGACGTCCATCTTGCCGCTGGCGATCTGCTCCTCGCTGGCGGTCGGCGTGCCGGGCCGCACCGAGAACGCCGCGATGAGCTTCTTCACCTGGTTGTTCTCGGCGAGGATCTGGCCGCGGGTCGCGCCGGCGTCGCCGAGCGAGTTGCAGACCAAGGTGAGCTCCTTCGTGCCCTGATCGCGCAGCGCGCAGATCAGCGCGGTCGCGAAGCGGTGCGCGACGCCGAAGCCCGCGATGGCGACGGTGGCGCCGTTGGGAATATCCGAGACGGCTTGCTCGGGCGACTTGACGATCTTGTTCATGTGGTCCTCTCTCCGACGTTCGCTACTTCGCTCGCGCCGGCCACACCGGCTCGTTGTGACCGAGCGGGACCGAGGGCCGCGCCCAGCGCGGCGGCGTCTTGGACAGGCGCAGCACCGGGCCCAGGTGGCGCAGCCGACCGACCGGCGTCTCGCTGGTGATCGACCACCGCTCGAGCTCGTCCGGCGTGAACTCCTTCGGCACGTCCTTGAGCTGGCTCTCCGGCACCTGGCCGCGGCCGACCAGCCAGCGGCCCGTTTGCGCGAGCGAGATCCGCACGAGCCAGCTTCCGCCCTCCCGCGCGCGGCGCGCGAGCGCCACCAGCGCGCCGAAGGCCATGAGGTAGCCGGTCAGATAGTCGATCGCGGAAACCGGATAGAACTGGGGACCCGGCGTGCCGCCGGGGAAGAGCTCACCCTGCCGGACCGTGATGCCGCTGACCGTCTGCACCACCGTGTCGAAGCCGCGGCGCGACGCCCACGGCCCGACGTGGCTGAACGCGCACAAGGAGACGAAGACGATGCCGGGCCTGAGCTGCGCGAGCGCCTCGGGCGAGAAGCCGCGGTTGCCAAGCGTTCCGGGGCGATAGCCCTGCGAGAACACGTCCGTCTCGCGGACGAGCCCGCGCAGGACGTCGACGTCCTTCTTCTCTCGAAGGTCCAGGTGCGCCGACAGCTTGCCGTGGCCGGTATCGTACTCCTGGTAGCCGAGGTTCGGGAGATGCGCGCCGGTGATCTTCAAGACGTCGGCGCCGTGCTCGGCGAGCGTGCGCGCGCAGGTCGGCCCGGCGAGTACGCGCGTCAGGTCGAGCACGCGGATCCCGGACAGCGGCCGATCGCCGTCCGGAAGCTTCTCCGGCGCGCTGTCGCCGACCTTCACGATCTCCATCAGCGGCAGCGAGGCGATCGCGGCGGCCTGCGGATGCTTGGCCCATTCGTCCATCGTGCGCACCATGCCGCCGGCGCCCTTGGCGGCGATGATCGCCTCTTCGAGCTCGAGTGCGTCCCACCTGGCGACCGCCTGGCGCACCGCTTCGCGGTCTTCGGGCACGCCCAGCACCTTGAGCGCCGCGGCGCGATGATTTGGGAAGTTGCAGTGCAGATAGCTCCAGCGGCCGTTCTTGGCGGGATAGACGCCCATCACCGTGTTGCGCTCGGTCGAGACCTGCGCGCCGTCCATCTTCAAGTAGTGCCCGCTGCGCAGCGACGCGGTCGCCTGGCGTGTGTCGACCGCGACGTCCTGGCCGCGGCCGGTGCGCAAGGCCCACAGATCGGAGACGGCCAGGCCGACCGCCGCGAGCGCCGCGGCGCTGGTCTCACCGATGCGGAACGGCGTCGGCAGGATCGGATCGGTGCCGCCGGTGATCTCGACCGTGCGGGCGCGGTCGTCGCTCCAGCCGGCGATCGGCAGGATCGTGCGCAGCGCTTCGTTGGTCATGGCTGAGCGCGCTCCGTGGCGTGCCAGCTTTCAGCGATGAGATCGTTGTGCAGCCGGTACATCTCGATCCCGCGCATCTCGAACAGGCGCCCGTCGGACCATCTGATGTGCACCGACACGCCGACGAGGTTGTACGAATTGATCATCCGCAGCACGGTGATGTAGAAGCCGGTGTGACCCTTGTGCATCGTGCGGACACACTGTTTGAAGTTCTCACGGCCTTGCAGGAGCTTGGCCTCGTAGTGCCGCTTGTAGCTCATGTCCACGAGCGCGTCGATGGCCTGGTCGACGGCCGCCGGGTTCTGCCCGTTCCAGACCTTCTGGATGAAGTCGCGCACGGTGGATTGGTTCTTGGCCTCGGTCGTGTCTCGATAGCCGAGATCGCTGAACCCTGCCAGCCCGGGCTCAGGGTCGCCGCCGCAATCTGGGAACCATATGCCGTTTCTGGGCTTGGGCATGGACATGGGGTGACCTCCTCGTCGCGGGTGAGGGCGGGCGCTACCTGGAAACCGTGCCGGGGATCTTACCACCGACGGCCCCCCGCGGGGGGAGCCGCGCCGGGTTTGAGGCGCGCAGCGTCGTGCTCAGGGCTCTAGGTAAATGAAGCAATCGGCGAAGCCATCCCAGTCCCGATCGGAGCGCGCCCGCAAGGTTCGCTCGTAGACGAAGACCTGGCGGGCAGCCTGCACGAAGTCGGCGTCGCCCGCGAAGCCGCGTTCCAGAGCGCTCGCACTGAGCTTGTCGGGCTCGACGCCCCAGCGCCCGGCGACGAGCTCGTCGAGTAGGCCGCGACGTATCGGCGCCTGCGCCAGGCGCGGGAGCCGGTCGAACACGCGTGAGTTGTGCTCGAGGATCCGGGCGGCGAGGGCAACGGCCGGCCTGAAGGCGCCACGCTCCTTCATCTCCCTGATCAACGCTCCTGTCCAGGGCACGCCCGGACGCATCAAGAGCGGCCGCGTCAGTGCCGCTTCGTCGACTCCGTGGCGGGCGGCGACGTCGCGAGAAACGCATCGAAAAAGCGCCACACGATCGCGCACGCGCGGGCGGAGAGAGCGGTACCGGTCGACGATCCGTTCCTCCAGGTCGCGTTCGCGCAGCAGCCGGGTGAGCTCCTCGTGCGTCAAGAGGCGGCTCTCCAGCCAGGCCCGATAGGCCGCGTTGGAGCGAAGCCCTTTCGACCGGCGGAACCGTGCGATCGAAGTCCGCGAATCCGTCGCCGTCAGTCCGCGGTGCGCTGCTTCGTCGAGCGCGAGGCAACGCAGTGAGACGCGCTGGTAGACCGCGGGAAACGACGGGGACAGGATCCGCTGCAGCGCCAGGGTGAGATGGTCCGGGACGTGCTGTCCGCCGACCCGCTGGCCGACATACTTCTGCTCGTACCGTTGAAAGAGACTGGTACGCCGAACCTCGAGCGGCGCCCGCCGCGGCCACGGCTGCGCTCCGGCGAGCCGTCGGGCGATCGTGTCGACGAGCAGCAGCGCATCGCGGCGCTTGAGGTCGAGCGCGTGGCCACGAAGAAAGCCGGCGAGCGCGTTACGCTCGCGGCCCGTCGCGGCCGTCAGGATTGCGCTCGACGTCCGCTGCATGAAGGGCAGCCGCTTCGCGTGCGCGAGAACACGCGCCGCGGTCTTGGCCGAGACGAGCTTGCGGCGCTGCGCCACGCGAAGATTGTGCCGGAGGTTGACGAGCGCTTCCGTGAGCGGGCGAAAGCCCTCGTCGGCGGTCGCGTGCAGCACTGCCACTTCGTCGTCGCCGTCGATCGCGCCGCGTCGGTAGAGGCGATAGATCTCGCCGACGCCTTCCATTCCGAAGACGTCGAGCTCAGCCGCACGCAAGGCGCCGAGGCTCGAGGATCCCAGCACGTGGACTCCGCGCTCCAGTGCCACCAAGATCTCGCGGTGAAGAACGGATGGCACGTGAAAGAAGTAGCCGTCGACGATCCCGACGACGTCCGGCGGCTCGGCGATCAAGCGCAGAACATCGCCCTGTTGGGCCGGCGGCAACACCTCGACGTCGGCTGTATCAGACGCGAGCCGCGACCGAATTTCGGCCTCCGAGAGCGACGGGCCTGCGAACACACAGACGCGAAGCCGGCGGCGTTTCATTCCGGCTCGGGAGGCATCAGGCCTGGAGCCACGACGAAGACCACCGGAATCCCGAAGTCGCGTCGAGTCAGATCGACCGCGACCGGCGACATTCCCGTGAACGCGCGCACGCGGCCGGCGACCTCGCGCACCTGCGCGGCAAAGCCGCCCGCGCGGCCGGTCGGTGCATCCGCAAAGCGGCGCTGCAGCTCCTGCGGCGCTCGGCGGTGGGAGTGCGCACGCACGCCGGGCTCACGATAGATCGCGCGAGGAATGTCGTCGCGAGACCCCGAGATGTACGCCAGCCGGGATTGAGCGGCCTCGGTGACGGCTCGCACCAGCGCGGTCAGCCGATTCGGATGACATCCCGAGCCCACGGTTACCGTTGGGCCGTCCGGGTGATCGAGCCAGACTTCAAAGCAAGGCAGGCCCGTCGGCCCCGTCAGGTCGACGATGCGGATGTCCATTCCCGCGCGGGACATGAGGCCGAACAGATGGCGCCCGAGTCGAGGGCGCACGGATTCTGGCTCGACCCACCGCTTGGGGTCGAACCGCGCGTCGCCGTAGCGCGCGCAGCAGTCGCGCTCGATCACTTCGCAGAGACCGTGGAGTAGCGCCTCGCCGACCGTGTTGCCGCCGGCCAGGCCGTTCGAGGAGGCACGGAACAGCGGCACGTGCACGCGATCTTCGACGCAGGCGTTGAGCTCGCAGAGCTGTCGCGGAACCCACGACACGGCACCGCTCGAGAGCTCGGTGGCCGCCACCCAGTCGAGCGCGACCGCATCGCTCAAGAGGCTGGGCCGCGAAAGCGGCAGCGCGTAGGGGTCGTAACCCAGGCGCCGGCGCATGTTGCCGACGGTCTCGCGAACGCTCGGCTGCGGGATCTCTTCGGTGTGAAAGCCTTCGAGCGCCTCCATGAGCGCCGAGACCTGTCCCTGCTCGCGGGTCAGCCCCTTGCCCTGCGAGACCGAGAGCACGCGCGAATTGGGGCGGATCGCCTGGAACACCGGGAGCCCGACCCAGTCCAGGCCCGTGACATCGGCCAGCCGCGTGATGCCGGCTCTCCGGAGCAGGGGCCGGACTCGACGGAGCGTCGCGTCGGGCGGCACTGCCCGGAGCGTGCCAAGGCGATAGCGTGGAGCCGACGTGTCCGCGCTCAGCTTCTGCCAAAGATCGGTCGGCAGCGCACGCCCTCCCGCGCGAGAAGATGGGCAAGAATAGCCGCAGTCGCGCGCCACGCATCGCCAAGGATATGTTGTTGATACGTGAGTTGGCCGCAACTGTTTGACACCATGAGTTGGCCGCTCGAGTGAACCGCACCGAGTCAGGCCGCTCGCAGGGGCTGGCCGGTGGCGTCATAGCGGCCGAGACAGCGACCGCCGTACCAAACCGAGTGCTGCCCGTCCAGATGGCGGCGGACCAGCACCCGGAGCCCAGCACACGTGCGACGGCCGGGCTGTTTCGCGAGCTGGAGCGGCCGTCGCTCGGTGGTGACGACGTTGTCGCGCCCGACGATGCGTTCGTTTTCGACACACAGAATCTGATCGAGATCGACCCGACCGAGCGGCACGAAGGCCGACGCGGGGTCGGCCGGCGCGCGGCCGAACTCGGCGTTGAAGGCGGGCACGAAGCGCTCGCGCACATACCGATTGGCCGCGGGAAGCGTCGCGATGCCAGCGACCCGGAGCTCGTTGACGAGGCGATCTTGTAAGGTCCGGTTGACCCGCTCGCTGCGGCCGCGCGCCTGCGGCGAGTAGCCCAGGATGTGCTCGATGCCCAGGCGCGCCAGTGCGCGCCCGACCTGGGTGAGGCGGCGGCGATCGGCGGGGCCCCCCGCGACGGGCGTATGCACGGCCCAGTGCGCGCGATCCGTATAGAGGGCCATCGGCAGCCCATAGCGCGCGAGGATCGCGCGGAGGGCCGTCATGACGGCGACCACACTTTCCCCGCCCTCGCGCAGTTCGGCATAGAGCAAACGCTTCGTCGCGTCGTCCACGACCGCGATGAGGGTGAACCACTGCTCGGCGCGCAGTGTCAGCCAGCGATGCCGACTGCCGTCGAGATGCAGCAGCTCGCCGAAGCAGGCGCGCGGTTCCCGGCGCCGGCGATGGCGACCCCGGGGCTGGTGCTTCGCCACCAGGCCGGCGGTCTGCAGGGCTTTCTTCACGAACGCATAGCAAAAGCGCACGCCGTGCTGGCGCCGCGCCAGTTGGTGAAAGTGGCGGACATTGAAGCCCTGGTACCGCTCGCGATACAGCGCGAGCAGGCGCTGGACGTCGGCGACGGGGGCGCGCTTGGGCGAGGGAATCTGCCGGCGCCGGTCCAAGAGCCCTTGGTAGCCGAACTGCTGCAGCCGCCAGCGAATGCGCCGGATCGTGCGCGGACTGTAGCCCAGGATGTCGGCGGCCTGGACCCACGTGAGCTTCCCATCAATCGCCCGGAGAATCACTTCCTGCACCTTCATGGCTCGTTCCACCGTCGCGCGCGCGTAGGCCATGGCCTCCTCCCCGGAGGTCATTCCTGCCACGCCACGCCGTTAGAGTGGCCATCTCACGTATCAATTCGGGGCGGTCAACTCACGTATCTCCAACACGCATCGCCAAGGATATTGACCTGGCCTGGGCAAGCGGGTAAGTTCCCGAGTACCCCGAGGAAGGCAGTTGAATCCCGCGCCCGAATCGCACGCTCAGCCCGACCCGCCGGACGATCTGATTTCGGGGACGGTCACGTTCCTGTTCGCGGACATCGAGGGCTCGACGCGCCTGCTCGAGCAGCTGGGCGATCGCTACGCCGACCTGCTCGCGACGCATCGCGGGTTGCTGCGAGCCGCGTTTCGCGCCGAAGATGGTCGCACCGTCGACACCTCGGGCGATGCGCACTTCGTCGCGTTCCGCGGGGCCATCAACGCCGCGAGGGCGGCGGTGGCGGCGCAACGCGCGCTGGCTCTGCAGCAATGGCCCGAGGGCCTATCGGTGCGTGTCCGCATAGGCCTTCACACCGGGGATCCCACGCTGGTCCGGGGCACCTACATCGGCCTCGACGTGCACCGAGCCGCGCGCCTCTGCGCCGCCGCGCATGGCGGCCAGATCTTGCTGTCGCAGACGACACGCGATCTCGTGCAGCGCATGCTGCCCGCCGAGCTGAGCCTGCGCGACCTGGGCGAGCACCACCTCAAAGATTTGCAGCGGCCGGAGCGAATCTTCCAGCTGGTAGCCGCCGGCCTGCCGTCGGAGTTTCCGGCGCTCCGCTCGAGCGACAGCCGACTGAACAACCTGCCTCTGCAGACGACGCCGCTCATCGGACGCGAGCGCCAGCTCGAGGCCGGGCGACAGCTCCTCCTGCGCGACGACGTGCGACTGCTCTCGCTGACGGGCCCGCCGGGGTCGGGCAAGACGCGGCTCGGCCTGCAGATCGCGAGGGATCTGAGCGCGCGCTTCGACGACGGCGTGTGCTTCGCCGCGCTGGCCCCGATCACGAATCCGGGGCTGGTCGCGTCGACGATCAGTCACGCCCTGGGCCTGCAGGAGGGCGGCGATCGACCGCTCGAAGCGATCCTCAAGGACTACCTGCGCGAGAAGCATCTGCTGCTGGTCCTCGACAACTTCGAGCAGATCCTCCCGGCCGCGCCCGTCGTCGCCGACCTGCTCGCGACGGCGCCGCGGCTCAAGGTGCTCGCGACGAGCCGCGCGGCGCTCCACTTGCGCGCCGAGCACGAGCTGCAGGTGTTTCCGCTGGGGCTGCCGGAGCTCGGCCGCCGG
>DATEMW010000101.1:0-2535 GCA_035275385.1 Candidatus Methylomirabilota bacterium
CCAGGACCTCAGCGCGCGCGAGAAGGCCGGCGACACGCCAGGGATCATCATCAACACGACGCTCTATAACAACGGCCGCCGGCTGGCGTTGACCTCCTTGCCCAAGGAGGAGTTCGACTACGACTTCTTCAAGGATCTGGAAGCCACGCTCCAGAAGCGCGGGCAAACGGTCGAGATGACGCCCTTCATCCGCGAGCGCTGGAGGCTCCTGCGGCCGATGACGCCGATCGAGATCCACATGGACCCGTGCCCGACCTCCGTGGCGGCCGCGGCGACCGCGTCCGCGTCGTTTGCGCCCCTGATCGGTCCCACCACGATCAGGATGGGCGACAAGGAGGCGTACTGGCACGTCGGAGACGGCGGGCTCTACGAGAATTCGGGCATCGAGTCGCTCCTGTTCCTGTACCTCAAGCAGCTTCAGGCCAAGCGGGCGAAGCGTGCGATCATCATCGCGCTCGACAGCTCCTATCCGTTCTCGGTCGACGAGGCGCGCCTGCTGAAGCGCTCGCTGCCGTTTTCGCTGCTGAACTTCGACTTCTCCCGTATTCCCGGGATCATGGAGGAGCGCGCTATCACGTATCAGGCGCTCTTCTTCCGCACCCTCCAGCTCGAGGGCGTGTTCCCCGATATCAAGACGTTGACGGTCGTCGCGCTCCGCCACACCGAGGCCAAGTGGGCCGCCGATCTGAGCGATCTGCCGCAGTCTTGCAAGGCCGAGGTGCAGCCCATGCAGACCTTGGAGGATGTCGAGAATCGTATCGCTGCGATTCCGACGCGCCTCGGCCTGAAATCGGAGTGCGACCGCGACCTCATCTACACGGCCGCACGCAAGCTCGTCACCGAATACAAGGACGCGATCGTCGAGTTCATCAATCGCCGGTAGGGGCGGTCCCGGCCGCGCGAGATTCGTTGCCGCTCAGCCGGGCAGGCGCGTCTCGCCCAGACCGATTCGCATCGCCTCGACGTCGAGCTCCTGCTCGAGCCGGTGCAAGATCTCGTCGCTGATCACGCCCTGATTGCGCAGCGCGATCAGGGCGCGCCGCTCCGCCGACAAGACCTCGTGCCGAAGCCGCCGGAAGGCCGCCTGGGCACGGACCGCGGTGCCATCGGTGCCGAGCTCGATCGGTGACGCCCGTCGGATGCGCTGGGTGTACACCGCGCGCATGCGGTCCACATCCTCGCGCCGCGGCCACGGCGCGCCCGAGAGCTCTTCCAGACGCGCGATCGCCGCCTGCGCCGCTTCCTCACGCGCGCGCGCCTCCTCGAGCTCGAGCGTGCGATCCTCACCGAGCTCGAGAAACCGGATCAGCGGCGTCAGGGTGAGTCCCTGCAGGACGAGCGTGGCGAGGATCACCGCGAACGTCACCAGGATGATCTCGCTGCGAAACGGAAACGGTGCGCCGGACGCGATCGTCGCCGGCAGGGCCAGCGCGGCGGCGAGCGACACGATCCCGCGCATCCCGATCCACGACACCAGCAGGATCGCCGCCGGGGGCGGGATCGGATCGCGCGCGCGCAGCTTCTTGCTCACGAGCCTCGGGATCACGACCGCCGGCGGCACCCAGAGCAGCCGGATCACGATCACCGCCACACAAATCAGCGCACCGAGCCGTACGAGCGTGACGAGGTCCTCGGCCAACCCCGCCATGCGAATGGCGCCGAGCTGGAGCCCGATCAGCGCGAAGATCACGCCGTTCAAGACGAAGACCAGGACGTTCCAGACCGCGGTGGCCTGGATGCGCGTGGCGGGCGCCACCACCGAGCTGAACACCTGGCGGATGTAGAGCCCCCCGGCCACGCACGCGAGCACGCCCGAGGTGTGTGTCCGCTCGGCGATCAGCCAGGCGGCATAGGGCGCCAGAAGGGTGATGGCGCTCTCCGTCAGGCTGTCCTCGGTCAGGCGCAAGGCCCAGCAGACGAGCCATCCCACGATCAGCCCCACCAGCACGCCGCCGGCCGAGGTCACGACGAACTGCCAGAGCGCGTCGCTGAGGGAGAAGGCACCCGTCACCACCGCGGCGACCGCCGAACGGTAGATCACGAGCGCCGCGGCGTCGTTGATCAGGCTCTCGCCCTCGAGAACGGTGACGATCCGAAACGGGATGCCCAGGCGACGGGCGATCGCGGCGGCGGCCACCGCGTCGGGCGGCGAGACGATGGCCCCCAGCGCGATCGCCGCGGCCCAGCTCATGCCGGGCATGACGAAACGCGCCACCACCGCGACGACGGCCGTGGTGGCGAGGACGAGCCCGATCGCGAGCAGCGAGATCGGGCGAAGGTTGGCTCGAAAGTCGCGCAGCGACGTGAAGTATGCCGCAAACCACAGGACCGGCGGCAGGAAGACCAGGAACACCAGATCGGGGTCGAGGCGGAGCACCGGGACGTTCGGGATCACACTGATCACGAGCCCGCCCAGCACGAGGAAGATCGGATACGGGATCAGCAGGCGCCGCGCCGCCGTCGCGAGGGCCAGCACCGCCGCCACGAGCGCGATCACGATCTCGAGCTGATGCGCTTCGTCCATTGTTCCTTTCT
>DATEMW010000102.1:0-14265 GCA_035275385.1 Candidatus Methylomirabilota bacterium
CCGGATCTCCTTGTCGGACGACGGATAGTCGATCCAGAGATAGAGACAGCGGCGCCGGAGCGCGTCCGACAGCTCGCGCACGCGGTTCGACGTCAAGATGACGTGCGGCGGATGCGTCGCCTTGATCGTCCCGATCTCCGGAATCGTCACCTGCCAGTCGGAGAAGACTTCGAGCATGAATGCTTCCAGCTCTTCATCGGCCCTGTCAATTTCGTCGACCAGCAGCACCGGCGCCTGCGAGCTCTGCGTGATCGCCTGCAGCAACGGGCGCCGGAGCAAGAACGCCTCCGAGAAGATCTCGTGCTCCTTGTCGGCCATCGCGCGATTGTTGTGGCCGGCTTCCTCGAGCTTGATGTGCAGGAGCTGCTTCTGATAGTTCCACTCGTAGAGCGCGGTCGACGCGTCGAGGCCTTCGTAGCACTGCAGGCGGATCAGATTCGTGCCGAGCATCCGCGACATCACCTTCGCGACCTCGGTCTTGCCGACGCCGGCCGGTCCTTCGATCAAGAGCGGCTTGCGCAGGCGCATCGCGAGGTGCACCGACGTCGCGACCGGCGCGTCGGTGACGTATTCCGCTGCTTCCATCAGCTCCTGGATTTTTCGGATCTCGTCACGCATGGCTAGCTATTGTACATGAAGCTTCGCGTAGTCTTCCGGCGTGTCGACGTCGGGCGGCATCGCCAGATCGAACGCGACCAGCTCGACGCGCTCGGGATTCTCTTTCACGACCGCGCGAGCGCCCGCGTCGCCCTTGAGCGCGCGCAGCTCGCCGAACACGTCCGACGAAAAGACGACCGGCGTGCCCTGCACGCCTCGATAGACCGGCGCCGCGACCGCCTTGCCCGAGCGCTTGAAGGCCTCGAGCAGGGTCGGCACGACGGCCTTCGGCATCCGCGGCTGATCGCCGAGCGCGATCAGCACGGATGTGGTCCACGGCTTGAGCGCGGCCACGCCGGCGGCGATCGACGTGCCCTGGCCGTCTTGCGGGCGCGGGTTCACGACGAAGCGGACCGTGAGATCGGCGAGCGCCTGTCGAATCGCGGTGTCGTCCGGGCCGGTGACGATCACGACGTCCTCGGCGTGGCCGAGCACGTGCTCGACGGACCAGCGGACCACGGCCTTGCCCTGGAGCTGCAGCAGGAGCTTCTGGCGTCCCATCCGCCGCGCGAGGCCCGCCGCCAGCACGACCGCCGCGATCATGCGGCCTCCCAGAACGTTTCGAGCTCACGGGCCACGTCCGCGGCCCGCTCGAGCTGCCACCAGTGCGAGCATCCGGGAAACTCGACGAAGCGCGCGCGCGTCCGCCCGGCGAGACGGCTTCCAAACACAGGCGCGGCGTACGGATCCTTCTGCCCCCACAGGAGAAGCCCCGGCGCCTGAACGCGCCGCAGATCGTCGACCCACTCGAGACCGACGGTGACGGCGGATCGGTAGAGCGCCAGGATGCTGCGCTTCATCGTCGCATCCGCGTGCTGCGCGGTCACCGTCGCATCGGCCGGCGGGACGCCCGCGGCCACCAGCCCCGAGGCGAGCGCCTCGGGCGTGAGCTTCTCCATCATTTGCTCGCCCACGCTCGGCGTCTGCCAGATCTTCGCCGCCTTGTGCCACTCGTATTCGGGGTCGAGCGGTGCGGCGCCGGCGGCCCACGTGCGAACCAGCAGCGGCTCGAGCGAGACCGCGCGCACGGTGAGCAGACCACCCCAGTCGTGGCCCACGAGATCGATCGGTCCGGGGATACGGCGGAGCTCTTCGAGGAGCCAGCCGCTATACGCCTCTTTGGTGCAGTCGAAGCCCTCAGGAATCGCGGCGCCGAACCCGGGAAGGGAAAGCGTGACGACGTCGTTGCGTCGAAGCCGTTCGATGAGAGCCCGCCAGACGCGGTGCGTGTCGGGCACCCCGTGCACGAGGACGACCGGCATCAGCGTCCTCGTGCCCGAGGCAGCTCGTCTGGCTCCGTGGTCGTCAGCGCGGTCGACTATCCGCCGGCGCGCTTGACGGCTTCGGTCAGCGCACGCTTGGCGAACACACGGCAGAGGTGCGACTTGTACTCGACGGAGCCTTGCAGGTCCGCCTGCACGTCGACACCTTCGGCGGCCTTCTGCGCGGCCGCCTCGATGGCAGCAGCATCCAGTCTCTTGCCGGTGCAGCCGGCCTCGACGCCCTTGGCGCGCACGGCCTTGGTGCCGGCGCCGGTGACCCCGATCGACGCCTTCGAGCAGGCGCCGTTGCCGTCGAGCGTGACGGCGGCGGCGACGCCGACAACGGCGAAGCGCGAAGCCGGATGCGGAAACTTCATGTACGCGGCGCCGGTCTTCGCGGCCAGAACGGGCACTCGCACCTCGACGAGGATCTCGTCCTCACCGACCGCGGTGGCCATCAGGCCCTTGAACCAGTCGTCGACCTTGACGGTGCGGCGGCCCTTGGCGCCCTCGCACACCATCTCGGCGCCGAGCGCGATGATCGCCGCCGGATAGTCCGCGGCGGGATCGGCGTGGGCGACGGAGCCGCCGATCGTTCCCTTGTTGCGCACGGCCGGATCGCCGATGAGCGCGGCGACCTCCGAGAGCACCGCCAGCTTCGACTTCACGAGCTGGGACGACTCGACCTCCCAGTGCGTGGTCATCGCGCCGATTGCCAGCACGTTGCCGTCCTGCTTGATCCCGGTGAGCCCGGAGACCTTGCGCAGGTCGATCAGGTGCTTGGGCTGCGCCAGCCGCAGCTTCATCATCGGGATCAGGCTGTGTCCTCCGGCCAGAAGCTTGGCGTCGTCCTTGTGCTTGCCGAGAAGGTCGAGCGCTTCCTTGACGCTGCCCGGCGCGTGATACTCGAACGCGGCTGGATACATATCGCTCTCCTGATTACCGGGCGCTCTTGGCGCCCTGAATGATCTTCCACACCCGCTCGGCGCTCAGCGGCATCTCCTCGATGTGATCCACGCCGAGCGGTGCGAGGGCGTCCACCACGGCGTTCATGACCGCCGGCGGTGACGCGATCGTGCCGGTTTCCCCCGCGCCCTTGATGCCCATGGGATTGACCGGTGTGGGCGTCACGGTCCGGTCGGTCTCGTACATCGGCAGCATGTCCGCCTTCGGCAGCGCGTAGTCCATCATCGTCCCCGTCAGCAGCTGGCCCGACTGGCCGTCGTACACGGCGCCCTCGCAGAGGGCCTGGCCGACGCCCTGCGCGATGCCGCCGTGTACCATGCCGTCGACGATCATCGGGTTGATGACGTTCCCGACGTCGTCCACCGCCAGGTAGCGGAGGATGCGCACTTTGCCGGTCTCCCGCTCGACCTCGACGACGCACGCGTGGGCGCCGAAGGGGAAGCAGAAGTTCGACGGATCGTAGAAGGACGTCTCCTCGAGCCCGGGCTCGAGCCCCTCAGGATACTTGTGCGGCACGTACGCGGTGAGCGACACGGCGCCGAACGGCACCGCCTTGCTCGGCGCGCCCTTCACCTGGAACTGGCCGCCCGTGAAGTCGATGTCGTTGGGCGAGGCTTCGAGCAGGTGCGCGGCGATCTTCTTGCCCTTCTCGATGACCTTGTTGAGCGACATCAGGATCGCGGTGCCGCCGACCGAGGCGGAACGGCTGCCGTAGGTGCCCATCCCGAACGGAATCGACCCGGTGTCGCCGTGGACGATCTCGACCTGCTCGATCGGGATGCCGAGCTTGTCGGCCACGATCTGCGCGAACGTGGTCTCGTGCCCCTGCCCGTGCGAGTGCGAGCCGGTGTAGACCGTGACGCCCCCGGTCGGATGCACGCGCACTTTGCCAGACTCATACAGCCCGGCCCCGGCGCCGAGCGCGCCGACCAGCTTCGAGGGCGCGATCGAGCACGCCTCGATGTAGGCCGAGAAGCCGATGCCGAGGAGCCGTCCCTGCTTGCGCGCAGCCTCCTGCTCGGCGCGGAATTTCTTGTAGTCGAGCATCTGGAGCATCCGGTCCCAGGCCGCCCCGTAGTCGCCGCTGTCGTAGACCACCGCGACCTGCGTCTGGAACGCCCCGGAGAACTTCGGGATGAAGTTCTTCTTCCTGAGCTCGCCCACATCCATCTTGGCCGCGCGGGCGCCCGCCTCGACGATGCGCTCGAGCACGTAGCACGCTTCCGGCCGGCCGGCCCCGCGATACGCGTCGACCGCGGTCGTGTTCGAGAAGACGCCGGTGACCTCGCAGTGGATCGCCGGGATCGCGTAGACCCCGTTCAGCAGGGTGCCGTAAAGGAAGGTCGGCACCGCCGGCGCGAACGTCGAGAGATAGGCGCCGAGGTTGGCCGTCGTCTTCACGCGCAGGCCGAGCATCTTGCCGTCGTTGGAGAGCGCCAGCTCGGCGTCGGTCACGTGGTCGCGGCCGTGAGCGTCCGTCAGGTACGCTTCGCTCCGGCTCGCCGTCCACCGCACCGGCCGCTTCAGCTTGCGAGACGCCCAGGAGCAGACGACTTCCTCGTTGTAGAGGAAGATCTTCGAGCCGAAGCCGCCGCCCACGTCCGGCGCGATCACCCGGACCTTGTGCTCCGGAATGCCGAGGACGAACGCGCACATCAAGAGGCGATGCACGTGCGGGTTCTGCGAGGTCACCCAGAGCGTCAGCTCGCCGGTCGCGTCGTCGTAGCGGGCCACGCACGCGCGCGGCTCCATCGCGTTGGCGACCAGGCGCTGGTTGACGATGCGCTTCTTCACCTTGACCGGCGCGCTGTTGAAGGCGGCGTCGGTCGCCGCGCGATCGCCGATCTCCCACTTGAAGGCGACGTTGCCCGGCGCGCCGTCGTGAAGCTTGGGCGCTCCGGCGCCGGCCGCCTTCTCGGTGATCGTGACGGACGGCAGCGGCTCCCAGTCGACCTGCACCTTCTCGGCCGCGTCGACCGCGGCTTCGTGGCTGTCCGCGATCACGATCGCGACGGGATCGCCGACGTGGCGGGCCGCGTCCGACGTGAGCGGCATGTGGGGCACGATCGCCAGGTCCTGCATGACGCCCGGGATGTTCTTCTCCTTGCGGAGGTCCCAGCCGCAGGGCAGCGAGTTGACGCCGGTCATGTCCTTGCCGGTGTAGATCGCGACGACACCCGGATGGCGCGCGGCCGCGGCGGTGTCGATCTTGCGGATCTTCGCGTGCGCGTGCGGGCTGCGCACGAACGCCCCGTACGTCATCCCCGGCAGCTTCAGGTCGTCGACGTACTGGCCGCGCCCGGTGATGAAGCGCGGGTCCTCGCGACGCTTGATCGATTTACCGAAGAGGCGGTCGGAGGCGACGGTGGCCATGACGTCTCCTTACTTCTTGGCGGGCATGTGCTCGGCCGCCCACTCGATCGCCTTCACGATGTTGTGATAGCCGGTGCACCGGCAGAGATTGCCTTCCAGCTGGTGCCGGATCAGCTCCTCCGACGGCTTCGGGTAGCGCTCGAGCATCTGGTACGCCGACAGGATCATCCCGGGTGTGCAGAAGCCGCACTGCAGTCCGTGCTTCTCCCAGAAGCCTTGCTGGATCGGATGCAGCTCGCCGTCCTTCGCCAGACCTTCGATGGTCGTGATGTTCGCGCCGTCCGCCTGCACCGCGAACACTGTGCAGCACTTGACCGCTTGACCGTTCATCAGAATCGTGCACGCGCCGCACTGGCTCGTGTCGCAGCCGACGTGCGTTCCGGTGAGCCCTACGACTTCGCGGATGTAGTGGACCAGGAGCAGGCGCGGCTCGACTTCATGACTGTAGCTCTGGCCGTTGATCGTCATCTTGACTGGCAGTTTCACGACTCATCCTCCGGGATTCGGCGGTTTGAGAGCGGGCACTGCGTGCCCCGATCTGGCGCGACAGAGGGTAAGACTTCGCTTCCGGAATGTCAACCGGGACAGGCGTTTGGGCGCGCCTATGAACCGAACAGGTGCCGGCCGTCGGCGCGAGCCTGGTCGAGGACCTCGCGCACCGGCAAAGACTTGTCGCGGGCGATGCGCGCCACGTCGGCGAACTCCGGCGTGACCGTGACGACGCGGCCGGCCAGCCGGGAGACCTTGAACGGGATGGTCCCGTAGGCCGTCGCGACCTGGACGATCTCGCGGTCGAGCCGCGCGCGCCGCCACTCCGACCAGCGGACACCGATGGTCGTCGATTCTTCGAACAACGCCCGCGACAGGTTGGCGACCTGCTCGGGCGCGCAGAGCGCGGTCAGCACGACCCCCGGCCGGCCGCGCTTCATGATCACCGGCTGCAGGAACACGTCCAGCGCGCCGGCCTCGAACACGCGCTCGATCAGCGTTTCGTAGAGCTGGGGCGACATGTCGTCGATGGTCGTCTCGACCTGGAGGACCGTCTCGTCCCCGGCGGGGCCGTCGACCGTGCGGCCGAGGAAACAGCGGAGCACGTTCGGCGTGCCGGGCAGCTCCATCGTGCCCGCGCCGTAGCCGACCGACTCGACCGTGAGCGCCGGCATCTTGCCGGCCGACGCGGCGAGCGTCGTCAGGATCGCGGCGCCGGTCGGCGTCACGAGCTCCGCCTTCACGCCCGTATCGACCACCGGGAAGCCGCGCAAGAGCTCCGCCGTGCCCGGCGCCGGAACCGGAATCCGCCCGTGCGGCCCGCCGACCGTGCCGCCGCCGATCGGAAGCGCCGAGACGTGGACCGCCTGCGCGCCCGCGATGTCCAGCGCGATGACGCCCCCGGTGACGTCGACGATCGCGTCGACGGCGCCGACGTCGTGAAAGTGCACCGACTCGCGGTCGCTGCCGTGGGCGCGCGCCTCGGCGTCGGCGAGCC
Organism: Candidatus Methylomirabilota bacterium; assembly: GCA_035275385.1. Classification (GTDB taxonomy): domain Bacteria; phylum Methylomirabilota; class Methylomirabilia; order Rokubacteriales; family CSP1-6; genus AR31. The sequence continues at coordinate 6,745 of DATEMW010000102.1, forward strand.
GCGTGAAGATCCGTGCCGCCCGCTCCTTCACCGAGGGGTCGAGCGCGCTGCGCTCGAGGATGTCGAGGATGTCGCGGAGCGAGCGGTGATGGCGATGAGCGCCCGCGTCGATCTCGACGTCGACCTTGGTGGCCCGGAACGCGCCCTTCATCACCTGGCGCGCGACGAGGGTCCATCCCGGCAGCGCGAGCTTCGCGAGCTCGGCCCGGAGCCGCTCGAGCGGCACGCCGGCGTCCAGCAGCGAGGCCATGATCATGTCCCCCGCCGCGCCGCTGGGACAATCGAAGTACGCGATCTTCACGACGTCACCGCACTTTGGCGATGAGATGGTTGATCTGGCTGGCCTGGTGCGCGGCGCCGTAGCCGTTGTCGATGTTGACGACCGACACGCCCGACGCGCACGAGTTCAGCATCGCGAGCAGGGCAGCGATGCCGCCGAACGACGCGCCGTAGCCGATGCTGGTGGGCACCGCGATGACGGGCCGGTCGACCAGCCCGCCGACCACGCTGGGCAGCGCGCCCTCCATCCCGGCGACGACGACGAGCACGTTGGCCTCGGCGAGCAGATGATAGTGCGCGAGGAGCCGGTGGAGCCCCGCGACGCCGCAGTCGTAGACGCGCTCGACGTGGTTGCCGAGTGCCTCGGCGACGAGCGCCGCTTCCTCCGCGACCGGCAAGTCCGCGGTGCCGGCGGCGAGCACGGCGATCAGGCCGAGGCCGGCGCCCGGCTCGGGCCGCACGATCAAGAGCCTCGCGTCGGCGTGATAGACGTGCGGCAGCCCGGCCGCGGCCACCGCGTCGGCGACGGCGCGCTCGGCCCGGGTGGCCAGCACGTTCGCGTGACGGGCGGCCAGGCGCTCGACGATGGCGACCACCTGCGCCGGCGTCTTGCCGGGACAGAAGACGGCCTCGGGCGCGCCGCCCCGGAGCGCGCGGTGGTGGTCGACCTTGGCGAATCCGAGATCTTCGAAGGGCAGGTCGCGCAGCCGGCCGACGGCCGTGTCCACGTCGACGCGCCCGGCGCGCAGATCCTCGAGCAGCGTCCGCAGGACGTCCCTATCCACCGTTCGCTTTCGACCTGAGATTCAGGAGCAGATTCGCGCTGCCGGACTGAAAGCCCGCCAGGTCGAGCGCCACGTAGATGTAGCCGAGCTCTCGCAGGCGCTTGACGATCGTCTCGCGAAGCCCGTCGTCCCAGAGCTTCGCCATCTCGGCGCGGTCGACCTCGAGCCGGGCCAGACGATCGTGGTGCCGCACTCGGAACTGACGAAAGCCGAGCGAGCGGATGAACGCCTCGGCGGCGTCGACCTGGCGGAGCTTTTCGGGCGTGATCCGATCGCCGTACTGGAAGCGCGAGGACAGGCACGCAAACGACGGCTTGTCCCACGTGGGCAGCCCGAGCTCGCGCGAGAGCGCGCGGATCTCGTCCTTCCACAGCTCGGCCTCGATCAGCGGCGCGCGCACGCCGCGCTCCTGCGCGGCCTTCATCCCCGGACGGTGGTCGCCGCGGTCGTCCATGTTGGCGCCGTAGACGAGCGCGCGGCACCCCTCGCGCTCGGCGATGGGCGCGAGCTTGACGAAGAGCTCCTCCTTGCAGAAGAAGCAGCGGTTGGTCGGATTGCGCGCGTAGTCGGGATTCTGCAGCTCCTCGGTCTTGATCACGAGGTGGCGCATGCCGAGCAAGACGCCGAGCTTCATGGCCTCGTCGAGCTCGCTCGCCGGGTAGGTCTCCGAGTCGGCCGTCGCCAGCAGCGCGCGGTCGCCGAGCGCGTCCTTGGCGGCGCGCGCCAGCAAGGTCGAGTCGACGCCCCCCGAGAAGGCGACCACCACGCTTTCCATGTCGCGCAGCACGTTCACCAGACGGTCGTACTTGGCCCGCGTCATATCTTCTATTGTCGCGCGCGTGTCACCGCCGGCGCGCCCTACGGCTCGACCCGGATCAGGTCGTGGAAGGCCGTGTAGCGCTCGGCGATCTCGGCGGGCGTCAGCCGCGTCAGCCGCTTGAGCGAGAAATCCTCGACCGTGAACGACGCCATCACCGTGCCGTAGACCACCGCGCGGCGCATCGCGGCCGCGTCGACCCGATCCTGGGCCGCCAGATAGCCCATGAAGCCGCCGGCGAACGTGTCGCCGGCGCCGGTCGGGTCGTAGACCGACTCGAGCGGGAACGCCGGCACGAAGAACAGGCGGTTCTCGGTGCTCAGGAGCGCGCCGTACTCGCCGCGCTTGACCACGACGGTCCGCGGGCCCATCGCCGAGATGGCGCGCGCCGCGCGGATCAGGTTCGGCTCGCTCGCGAGCTGCCGGGCCTCACCGTCGTTGATCGTCACGACGTCGACCTCGGCCAGCACGCGCCGGAGCGCCTCGCGCTTGCCGTTGATCCAGAAGTTCATCGTGTCGAGCGCGACCAGCCGCGGACGGTCCTTCATCTGGCGCAGCACGTCGAGCTGAAGCTCGGGATCGATGTTGGCCAGGAACAGGAACGGCGTGCGCCCGAGCCCATCGCCGAGCACCGGACGGAACTCGGCGAAGACGTTCAGCTGCGTCTCGAGCGTCTTGGCCTCGTTGAGGTCGTAGCCGTACTCGCCGCTCCACCGGAACGTGCGGCCCTTCGAGGTCTGGAGCCCGGAGGTGTCCACGCCGCGGTCCTCGAGAAGCTTCATGTGCGCCTCGGGGAAGTCCTCGCCGACCGTCGCCACGAGGTGGACCGAGGTGAAGAAGCTCGCCGAGTACGAGAAGTACGTCGCCGAGCCGCCGAGCGCTTCCTGCACCTTGCCGAACGGCGTCTCGACGCTGTCGAGCGCGACCGAGCCCACGACCAGGAGGTCAGCCATGTTTGCCTCGCGATGACCGAGCTCCCGGCTTGGGGAAGTACCGGTCGAGGAAGAGTGCCAGCCGCTTCCGCGTTGCCGGCGGAAAGGCCTTCGAACTGGTGATCACCGCGTTCTGGAGCGCGCTCGGGCACCCGCACTGCCGCGCGGGCGGGATCGCGGGGATCACCCGGCGCAGGACGTCCTTGGCGGTGGCGACGTTCTTCAGGAGATTCTGCACGACCGCCTCGACCGACACGGCCTCGTGCGTCTCGTGCCACACGTCGTAATCCGTGGCGAGTGCCAAGGTCGCGTAGCAGAGCTCGGCCTCGCGCGCGAGCTTGGCCTCGGGCATGTTGGTCATGCCGATGACGTCGACGCCCCAGCCGCGATAGATGCGCGACTCGGCCTTGGTCGAGAACTGCGGGCCCTCGATGCAGATGTACGTCCCGCCGCGGTGCACCGTGGCGCTCGTCTCCTGGGCGGCCTTCGCCAGCACCGCCGCCAGGTCGGCGCAGACGGGCTCCGCCATGCCCACGTGGGCGACGATGCCGTCGCCGAAGAAGGACGACACCCGGCGCCGGGTCGCGTCGAAGAACTGATCCGGAACGACCAGATCGAGCGGCCGGATTGCCTCCTTCATGCTCCCGACCGCCGAGATCGAGAGCACCCACTGCGCGCCGAGAAAGCGCATGCCCCAGATGTTGGCGCGGAAGTTCAGCTCGCTCGGCGTCACCGGATGACCCCGGCCGTGGCGCGGCAGGAAGATCACCCGGCGGCCGGCGAACCGGCCCACGCAGTAGGCGTCCGACGGCGCGCCGAAGGGCGTCTGGACCTTCTGCCACTTCACGTCGGTGAGCCCTTCGAGCTCGTAGAGGCCGCTGCCGCCGATGACGCCGATCGCGGGCTCGACGGTCTTCATCGATCGACCGCTCCGACGAGCTCGCCGAGCGTGCGATTGCCCTCGACGCCGGTGACGCGTACGGTGACGACCGTCCCGACGATACCCCGCGGTCCGGCGAACACCACTTCCACGAAGTTCCCGCTGAGCCCGACGAGCCCGCCCGTCGCGCGGTCCACGGTCTCCAGGACCAGCACGTCCTCGACGTGACCGACCAGCGCGCGGCGGAACTCCTCGCTCTTCGCGGAGCCGATGTCCCGCAGGGCGCTGCTCCGCGTGGTGATCGTCCGCGCGTCCAGGCGCTCGGCGAGCGACGCGGCCTCGGTGCCGGTCCGGCTGGAATACGGGAAGACGTGCAGATAGGAGAACGGCATCGCGCCCACGAACGCCGCCGTCTCGGCAAAGTCGGCGTCGGTCTCACCCGGGAAGCCGGCGATGAGGTCGGCGCCGAGACCGAGCCGCGGGTAGGCCGCTGCAAGACGCTCGACGATCGCGCGGTACATCCCGCTGTTGTACGGTCGCCGCATCGCCCTCAGCACGCGGTCGCTCCCACTTTGCAGCGGGATGTGAAAATGGGGCGCGACCTTCGGCGACGTGGTCACCACGTCGACCAGCTCGGGCGTGAAATACGCCGGCAGCAGCGACGAGAGCCGCACCCAGTGCAGGCCGGGAATCTCGCCGAGCGACCGCACGAGCGCGGCCAGGCTCGTGCGCGGCATGAGATCGGCCCCGTAGTGACCGAGGTCGACGCCCGTCAGCACCAGCTCGGGATGCCCGGCTTCGACGAGACGGCGGGCCTCATCGAGAACGGCCGCGGGGTCGAGGCTGCGGCTGGCGCCTCGCGCCAGCGGCACGACGCAGAAGGCGCAGCGATGCTGGCAGCCGTCCTGCACCTTCAGGAACGCGCGCGATCGTCCGGCCGGGCGCTCGGCGGCTGGCGTCACTTCGATCGCGCGGACCTCGCCGATGTCGGAGACGTGCACCCGGTCGGCGGTCTGGCCGACGCCGATCCCTTCCAGCAAGTCCGGCAAGCGGTGCTTGTCTCCGTTGCCCACGACGAGATCGACCTCGTTCATGCTGGCGACCGCGCCGGGGCTCGTCTGCGCCCAGCAGCCGGTTACGACGAGGGTTGCCGCCGGGTTGGCGCGCGCGGCACGCCGAATGGTCCGGCGGTCCGAGAGCTCAGCGCGAGCCGTCACCGTGCACGTGTTGATGACGACCACGTCGGCGGGCTCGTCGAAGTCGACGGTGCGGAAGCCGCGCGCCTCGAGCAAGGTCTGGATCTGCTGCGTGTCGACCTGGTTGAGCCGGCACCCCAGGGTCGTGAACGACACGGTCCGGGCCGCGCTCAACTCAGCTGGCACTGGCGCCGGCGGCGACGGATTGCTCGCGCAGCTGTCCGCACGCCGCGCCGATGTCCTCACCCTTGCTCCACCGCACGGTCGTCGTGATCCCGGCGTCGAGCAAGACCGACTGGAACGCCAGGATCCGGGCCAGCGGCGGCCGCCGATAGTGTGAGCCCTCCCAGTCGTTGAACGGGATCAGGTTGACCTTCGCCTTGATGCCGCGAAGCAGCCGCGCCAGGCGCTGGGCGTCGTCGACGGTGTCGTTGACGTCCTCGAGCATGACGTACTCGAAGAACACCCGCTGCCGCGAAGCCAGCGGATAGCGCTTGACGGCGGCGAACAGCGCCGCGAGATCGAAGGAGCGGTTCACCGGCATCAGGCGCGAGCGCACCTCGTCGGTGGTCGCGTGGAGCGAGATCGCCAGGTTGACCTTCAGGTCCTCGCGGCCGAGCTTGTCGATGCCGGACACGAGCCCGACGGTCGACACGGTGATGCGGCGCGGCGAATAGCCGACGCCGAGCTTGAAGTCCGTCAGGATCCGCAGCGCCTTCACCACCTGCGCGTAGTTGGCGAGCGGCTCACCCATGCCCATGAACACGATGTGCGTGGCGCGCCGGCCCTCGCCGAGCAACCGGTTGGCCGCGAGGACCTGGCCCACGATCTCGCCGGAGGTCAGGTTGCGCTCGAGTCCCATCACGCCGGTCAAGCAGAACCCGCACGCGAAGCCGCAGCCGACCTGGGTCGAGACGCACAGCGTGATCCGGTCGTCGTCGGGCATCAGCACGGCGCTGATACGGCTGCCGCCGGACAGCGCGAAGACCAGCTTGCTGCTGCCGTCCGCCGACGGCGTCTGCCGTTCGAGCTCCGGGATCTCGGCGGTCGCCCGCTCGGTGAGCGCTTGGCGGAACTCCTTCGGTAGATCGCTCATCGCCTCGAGATCGAAGACCGACTTGCGATAGAACCACGTCGCGAGCTGGCGGCCTCGATAACGCGAGGCGCCAAGCTCGACGGCGAGCTCCTCGAGCTCCGAGGGCAAAAGGCCGACGAGATTCAGGCGCGACATGATCCATGGAGGATATCACGGCCATCGCGACCGACGTTTTGCCCGGACCGCGAGCACCAGTTGTCCACCGATCCTGTGATCGAGTCGTGGATAACCGTGTGCGTCAACGGAAGACGCAAGCGGATTTTCAGCGGCTTAGACCATTTCGCTCACTCGATGAGCACCACGGGCTCATTCGATGAGTACCTGCGACCCCGAAAGCAAGGTGTCGATCTGCCGCGGCAGTCCGAAGAGGCGCAGTCGGTCGCCCTGACGCAAGACGGTCTCGGCCGTCGGGTCCGCGATCTCTTCGCCGGTGACGCGCGTCACGGCGACGATGGTCACCCCGAAGCGCTCGCGGACACGCGCTTCACCGAGCGATTGCCCGACGAGATCACCACCTCGCAGGCTGACCTCACGCAGCTGGGGCAGACCGGAGCTGGCTTCCTCGGCCTCTGCCTTGGCCCGCTCCATCGCCCCTCGAAATCGGTTGAGATAGGCCAGCACCCGCTCGCGCGGGAGCGACAGCCGCTCGAGGGCGTGGCGGATCAGAGTCGATGCGGCCTCTTCTTCCGGCTGGATGACCTCGGCCGCCCCGGCATCCATGAGCCGTGCCCGCCACGCCAGATCGTGCACGCGAGCCAGGATCTGCACCGTCGGATTCGACGCGCGGATCCGGCGGACCGCCTGCCGCGCGCGGTCGTTCTCGGGTACCGCCAGGATCACCAGCGAGGCGCGCTCGACCTGGGCCGCCGCCAGGATTACACGCTGGGCGGCGTCGCCGAACACGGCGGGCACGCGGCGGGCGCGCAAGCTCTTGACGATGTCGGGATCGGTCTCGATCACGATATACGGGATCGCGAACGTCTCGAGCGCCTCGCCGATCGCGCTGCCCACGCGGCCGAAGCCGCACAACAGGACGTGTCCGTCGAGCGGCGGCGTCGACGAGAGCCCCAGCGCCGGCTCCCGGCGCCCCGCCAGCCGCGCCGGTCCGATCCAGCGCGGGACCAGACGGACGAGCACCGCATTGATCAGGATCGTGATCAGCGACGCGGTCAAGGTCGCGCTGTACACGTCGTCGCCGACCTGGCCCGCCTGACGCGCCACCTGCACCAGGATGAACGAGAACTCACCGATCTGCGCGAGGCCCACGCCGACCAGCAGCGCGGTCGATAGCGGGTGGCGGAACAGCAGACAAACGATCGTCCAGATCAGCCACTGGCCGATCACGACCAGCCCGACCAGGACGCCGAGCAGGGGCAGGTTGTCGACCACCACGCGCAGGTCGATCAAGACGCCGACCGTCACGAAGAACAGCGAGACGAACGCGTCGCGCAGTGAGAGCAGCCGCGACAGCATCTCGTGCGCGTAGTCCGACTGGTTGATCAGGAGCCCGGCCAGGAACGCGCCGAGCGCGACCGA